>NZ_JBMNVY010000024.1:0-45254 GCF_049745435.1 Lactiplantibacillus sp. YT640 | reverse complement strand
AAGTTGTGGTGACTATATTTTACAAGGACTCAGGCTGTGAGTCTTCTTTTTGATCATTTGTTGCACTTCAATTGTAAATTCGTCCCATAAATAAAACCATGCTCATTTGTCTGTTGAATAAAGTATTGCACCATACTCTCTAACTTAGGGTAAATAATTTTGAGAAATTCACGGTCACCCGTCATCTGGTAATGATTTAGAACACCAATCACCCACAACATGGAATAGTCAACAATTGTATTCATATGTTGCTTAATATCATCTTGCCCACGCAACGCTAATAACGTCCGTTTATCAATATCTTCGTTGAAGAAAGAATATTGATTGATAAAATTAGCTTGGTACGCGTCACCAGCCCAAATCCACCGATCACGTTTGATCCCATCGATAAAGAACAAGTCACTGCAAAGGTTTAACGTTTCCGTCGCTACATTCCAAATTTGATTGATCAACTTATTATCAGAGGTAAAACTGGAGGGATTATTTTTAGGAATATATTCGTGCATAGCAGTTAATTCAATGTCACCTAACTGACAATGAGGCACAAAGACATATCGAAACGCACGTTTACGAACCTTTGTTGTAGCTGTAACGTCCGACTGCTTGTAATAACACATCTCAACATCCCGTGCTTCAGTTTCGGACTCCCCGTAACATAGTGTAACTGGCCCATTCGTTTTGACTGTGACAGTTCCATTCACAGCGCGACCAAAATCATATAAAACGCCACCATCAACTGCTTGTTGTGCTTTGGCCACTACTTTTTCTGTCCGATATTCAATCACATTAGGATCCTGGTTACGGTCAGTGTAGAGAATATCGTGACCAGCGGGTAATGTGGTGACAAAATTGCTAGCTAGCCAACCACTATCAGATTTGATAATCTCACCAACAATATAAATCGTCGGCAATCCCTGAACGTTACCAACAAACACTTGAATATCAGTCGCACCCGCATCACAATTAATCGCATGATTTAAGCGATACTTAGTGCCATTAACATCAACATAGCCCGTTCCTTTGGCGAGTACTGTAAATTGTGTGGATTCTTTTAAATCATAGTGCCGTTTAAAATTAACATTACGGTTGCAATCATCAATATACCAATAGGCAGGCCAACCCATCCCACGTTCTTCACGTTTAAAATTTTGTAACATCCCTTGGTGGATTTCAAAATCACCAGGATACCATAACCAAACAGCCTCTTTTGACATGAGCATTATCCTCCTTGATTTTAAATAAATAAGCCCGGCAATGCCCGGCTTACATTTTTAATTCTTAGTAATATTAATCAGTTTATTCAGAAACCGTTTTCATCGTTGGGTCTTTTAAACCGGTCTTCTTAATAATAGCGACAATGATCACTGCACAGGCACCGAATAGCACCGTACATCCAACCATAATCCATAATAATAGTTGCGGCGAATATCCCATTAATGTTGGCGTTACTAGCGAGAAAGCAGCGGTCAGCACCCGAACTAAGCCATAAGAAAAGCCCATCATCGTTGCCCGTGCATCCACTGGATAGAAAGTCTGACTCCAAATTTTATAAAGAGCCTCACCACATAATACTGTACTACCAGAGTAGAAAATATAAACAACGGTGAAAATCTGCCAGTCATCGCTAAAGATCCCTGCAGTCACAAAGGAAAGCAATGCTACGGCAATACCTAAATACATCACTCGGTAGCGATACCTAGTGTCTGAAACCTTTAAATAGATCAGGTTAACTAACAGACACACAATATTGGCAATTAATGCCACGATTGTCGAATAGGCTTGCGTACGGCCATCAACAGTCACTAAGAAATAGTTAACAAATGACCCCCACGTATTGGCCGGCAAATTCCAAAATAGATAAAAAACAGTTAGTAGAATCATTGGTACTAACAAACCACCTGTTCGCAATAGCTGACCTAATCGATACTTCTTAACCGATTGACCGTTAGATGCACAGTCCACATGTTCATGGTCAACTAAGTCTGTTTCAATCTGTTTAAAACGCTTTGAAAAGACCCGCACGCACCAATTAATAATTGCCACTAATCCAATCCAACCAAATAAGGCTGCCGGGCTTCCCATACCACTGTTAGCAGTTATAAAACCAATAAACTGTGACAACAAAATGCCCATCGTCCAAAAAATCTGAGTTGAAGAAATTGCCCGACCATAAACTTTACTAGACATCCGTTCCGAAATAACCGCCAATGACGTTGGTAAATCAGCACCAGAGGCCAAACCAGCAATCACAACACCAATAATCAATATCGTCGTATTTTGTGCAATCGCAATAATAAACGAGCCAATCGCGACAAAAAAGATATCAGCATTAAACACCGCGACCCGGCCAAATTTATCCGACAGCCAGCCGCCCACAAATGAACCAATTGCAACCGCGACCGTCAGCATAGTACTTAGTAGTCCGACCATCCAGCTATTCAGTGCTAAATATTTTGTCCAGATAGGTAGCGCTACTCCCAGACTAACGAGCAACGCTGCATCCATATAGGAAGCTAGACCAGCAACAATTATTAAGAGTACGTTTGCTTTACTCAGCTTTACTTTTTCGTCAACCATCGCAGACACTCCTCCTAAACGAGGTACTTATTAATCAAGTACACCGGTGTACAGCTCCAAGCATGACAATAACTATTTAAAATGGGACTCCCATACGGCGAATAATCAGGTTGATTAGGATCAAATGCTTCCCAATAAGTATCCGCACCTAGCGTAATCATTTTGCCCCAGTAATCTTTCATTAATTGGACGGCCTCTTGCTTTAAGCCTGCTTCAAATAATGCTTCCGTAATATGGTGATACATATACGGCGTTGCAATACCAGTAATTGGAAACAGTTTCGTGACGGTCGTTTGCATAAGCGCCGTGGTTTGCTCAGGATCCAAAACATGTGCTAGTGTCATCCACACTTGGCTTGCCACATTAACTTCACGCTGATCCCCTGAGACAAATAACCCCGATTGCGAATCAAACAATTGAGTTTTAGCGTACTGGTTTAATTTACGCAGTATCGCTGTATAGGTCTCTAAGCTTGTATCATTAACCAGTTCCGCAAGCGTAATAAATTGTTTTAGCGTATAAATAATAATGGCCTGCCCAGCCGTTTCTTTGTCAAAATCATTTGACCAGTCGATGAAAACCGGATTTTCTTCAGTCAATTTCAATTTACCTTCAGAAGTAACTTGTGCCAACGCCAAATCCATTTGATTTTTAGCAACACGATATAAATCATTCAAAACTGTTTTATCAGAACTAAACGCCTCATAATCAGCCAAAATTGAAATAAAGAATAGACTGTAATCAAACAAGAAGGTGTCATCTGGAACTGCCGTTGGTTTAGTAAAAACATTGGCAGGAATCCGGCCAGCCGTTGTAGGCATCGCACCGAACAAATACAGACACCGCTTGACCAGATCTGTATCTTTGAACGTTGCATAATTGGCCAATGCTTGTAGCCGAAGATCACCAATCCATAATCGCCGATCGCGCTTTGGTCCATCTTCAAAGACATCCTGCATACAATCAGCTAATGTTTTCAAGCCAACCTCATAAATCCGTTGTAATTGTGCATCGGCTAATTCCGGTTGATGAACTGTCGCAGTGTCTACCGCACTTGTCGCCGTGACCACTGGATTGCTAAAAACAGCTCGCCATTTTGGTGACGTATCAACAACTGTGATCTCAGCATAACGAAAACTATAGCGTCGTGGTAACGTCAGCGTGGTTGGCAGCACATCTAAGTGAACAGTTTCTTCTTGAATCCAAGATTTGCTCAACCAACCGTCGTAATCTTCACTCTTGCGTGCTAATTCTGCAGGCATTTCAGCAAACTTAATCTTAAAACATAGTGGTGCATCCATTGGTGAACCAACAGCGTTAATATTAATACTAAATTGACCAACCTGATGATCGCCAAAATCTATGATAATTTGGTCGTCACGTTTCAACTCATAACTTGATAATCGTTCAATAGGTGCAATTTGTTTAACACCCCATCCTTCAAGGTATTGCGTATCACGCTCGAGCGCCACAATCGATGCCGCCTTAACTTGGGTTTCTTTCAGTATTGGCCGATAGCTTGCCGACTTGTCTAATAATGCTTGATTATGCCGAAATTGAACATCATTATTGATTTGAAAAGTAAACGCCATCTCTTCCACTCGCTTTCTAAATACTTTGTTTAAAAGTTATTAATACCATGTTTCTTTTCCAATCGCATCATTGTCAGCCCTGCTACAAAGCTAATAAAGACAATGGCAGCGAACCCAAACATCGTGTTACGAATTGCTGATGGCACAACTAACGCAGGTGTAATTAAGGCAAATAGGCCACAACATACCCGTGAAAAGCCATTAATAAATCCTTGAACTGATGCCCGAACTTCAACTGGAAATGCTTCCTGTGTCCAAACTTTATACATCGCTTCACCAGCAATATTATTCCCAATGTTGTAACAGCCAATCGTGATGACAATTGGCCATAACGAATGACTACTCATTGCTAGTCCGAGCATTGCCAAAAATTGAACGGTAATCCCAACTAAGAAGAACTTATTACGATACTTACCCCCAGCGACTGATGCAAAAGCCATGGTTGCCAACAACGAGATAAAGTTTAGGACTATCCCAGCACCAGTTGCGAAACTTTGACTCGCATGTGCTTGAACCAGCGTAAACGTTTGAAACTGTCCGAACGTATTGGCCAGTAGATTCCAGCAAACATAGAAGATTAAAATACTGAAGAAGAATGCCATAAAGCGTCCCTTGTTGGCACCAGCGAAGACCGTCTTAATCGAGACCTTCTCTGTTGTCTGTGAAGCTGCTTCGCGATCAATACGCCGTTGTTCACCTTCTTCATGAAATGCTCGAAACTTAGTTGAAAAAGTCCGCCATGCCCAAGTAATCAAGGCAAAAATTGCTAAAATCGAAAAAACAATCCGAGCACCGGAAGCACCGGCCATTTTAGAAACAATAAAGGCACAAACATAAGACATGAAAACCCCAATTTGCCAGAAGATCTGCGTCGACGATACTAAACTAGCCGAGGTCTTATCATCCGGTGCATCATGCGAAACTACGGTTAAACTAATTGGTAAATCAGCACCCGAAGCTAACCCGGTAATGATGACGCCAATCAAAAGCATGATATAATTATTCGAGAAAACACAGATCAAGGCGCCAATCGCATAAATCAGGTTTAACCAATTAAACGATTTAACCAGACCAAAAGATTTTGTTATCTGTCCTGCTAATAAGGATCCAATTGCAATTGCAAAAGTTAGTGCACCTGAAATAATACCAACTTGACTGTTAGTAAGACCTAGTCCGTTCTGCCACACTGTAATAGTCGCGGATAAGCCAACGATAATTCCTGATCCTAGAATGGAACCAATTCCTGCAGCTACTGCTAATGGCCGATATTTTTTCACCATTGAAGTTGACGTCTCGCCGTTATTCATATGAAGAACCTCCCTTTATTTATACGAATATTGTAAGCGATTACTGTAAGGGGTACCATATCTCAACTACATGAATGATCGTGCAAAATCACAGGTTGTACTAAACGATAAATATTAAAGAAGGTTAGTATTAATGACTAGTAAATTTCTCAATTACGAATTATTTGCTCTGACACCGGTTGAGCTAAAGCAACGCCAATCACATGGTAACGTTAACTACATGGACTTAGACTATGTGAATAATCCGATTCCCCAGATGCCCCGCTCAGATTTTTTTAAGCACGGTGATATTGCTGTTACCAAAAATAATCGCTTTTCCTATGTTCCAGCTCACACGCATAGCTTTATTGAGCTTAATTATATGTATGCTGGCACTTGTACTCAGTATATTAATGGCGAAAAAGTGACCCTCCATCAGCACAACCTAATTTTGATGGATAAAGACATTGTTCAGCAAATTGAATCAACGGGCAGTAATGATATTTTGATTAACATCTTGCTCAAGAATGACTCAACGATGAACCAACTTTTCGACTATATTGCCGTTTCAACCAATGAAATCACTCAATTTTTATATAATGCATCCCACATCAATACGTTGCACAACAACTTTATTCTGTTTGACTTAACACACCAAGAAGTTGCCATCAATTTAGTTGAAAGTTTAATTATCAAGGGCCTTACAAAGAGCCGCCAACGTAATAAATCAATGGGCCTGCTGCTATCTACATTAATTCTTGAATTATCGCAATCGATTGAGCAAGAATACATTAACTTTTCTGACAATACGGACGACAATCTTTTGCCAATCATTCAGTACATCAATCAGAATTTCGCCAGCGTGACATTACGTGATGTCAGCGCCAAGTTCTCTTATAATACGAATTATCTGGGTAACAAATTAAAAGAAGCGACGGGCAAGACCTTTAAAGAACTTGTTGACCGCCGCCGAATTTCTGCTGCCCAAAATCTGATGATCAAAACTAACTGTACACTCGCTGACATTTGCGACATCATCGGATATCAAAACACCTCATCACTCTTTCGTCTGTTTAAAAAATACCTAAAGACCACCCCATCCGAATATAAACGAAAAGTTAGTGGCCCACTCAAGCAGTAAAATTGACCGCTGCGACAAACGTCATATATCTCACTAAGCTAAAACAACAAGTGCACTTGTTGTTTTAATTTAAGACCATTCTTAGTATCACGACTAACAATAATTGATCTATTTGGTTAGTACTTCCAGGAACACCTGTGCCATCATCTCAGCATCATCTTGAATTGACGCTTGCATGTAAGCATCCTGCTGTGCCTGGGTATAGTTGATGTCAAAACCATGCTGCCAAGCCAAAACCTCAGTAAACAGCCGCGTCGTGCGGCCATTACCTTCCCGAAACGGATGAAACATGTTGATTTCGGTGACAACTTGCCCTAACGCCTGTGCAACTTGTTCCCGGTCATCCGGTAACAGCGCAAAATTATCGAGTTGGCGTTGAATATCTATCTCAGCATTACCAAATAAAGCCACCGGGTGAAAAAACGTCACTACGCCATTCGCGGTCTTGTTGAAATCAACTTCGCGATAGTGACCGGCCCAGTCGTAAATTTCACCGAGCAAAAACCCATTGATCAATTTTAGCTCTCCAATTTGACGTCCTGTCAATTGATGAGAGTCTGGCAGAAGATAGTGATTGCGGGATAATTGCTGTTGCCGTTGCGTACTCACTTTGTACTCAATTTTCTGCAAAGTAGCCGCTTCAGTAATGCCTAAGCGATTTTTCAAAGTACCGTTTGGTTGTAGGTAGTCCGCCCATACCTTTCTCATTCGGCTTTACGATTGGTCGAAGTACGTATTCTTGCTAGCATCTCTTGTGCGCTAATCGGGCCTTCGTCATAGAAACGACGAGCGTCTTGAACATCTTCCTTAGTCGGCTCAAAACCCTCATACATATTGCTGATAATTGCATTCATGGTCGCCCGGTATTCCTCTTGATTCCGAAACTGCACACCCATGATGGTGAACTTCTGATCATCGTGTTCTAAATACATAATCGTATTCTCCTCCTCGAGGTTTGTCAGTGCGGTATACACCGCATCGTCCGTAGCCAAAATCTGAATCAAACGTACCGCGGTGCCACTTGGTTGGTAGTCCGCTTGTTCCCAGTGCTGTACCGTTCTAACCGATGTGTTGAGTAACTTTGCCAGCTTTGCCTGACTAATTTGGTAATGTTGCCGAATCTCCTTAAGGATTGTGGCAGTTGTTTTCATTTTCATCACCTCACTCACAATTATACCCTTGAAGGGTACAATTGTCGTTATTATGGCCTCACACCTTAGCAAAACAGACCAACTAATCAGAAAGTAGTAGCATGACCAATCAACCCATTCACGTGCGCTATTCAATACCAACCAGTGCCCATCAAAGTCATGCACCACTTTTTAACAATCGGGTGGCACATTAATTAATTACGATATTTCTGCCAAATTTCACGAACACTCGATGATTTCATTTGGTGCTTTCACGTTCTACCAACGTCGTTCCCAGTTCAATACGCTGGGCTGCTTGACGATCATCTTGGAATCGGCTCACCAACAAATCGATGGCCGTCTTTCCCATCAGTTCAGTCTCAACATTGACCGAGCTAATCTCTGGATACACATATTCGGTCAGCGTCGTGTTATTGAAACTAAACAACTTGACCCGCTGTGGCACAGCAATATCAGCTTGCTGTAACGCTTTGAGCGCACCGGCTGCCATCGGATCATTAGCGATAAAGAAAGCGTGTGGTAAGCGGTCACCTAACATTTCAATGGCCCGTTTCATCATCAGATAACCAGATTGACTAGTGTAATCACCAGCTAATACATACTCAGCATGATAGGCATGATGCCGCTGCAACGCCTGTTCAAAGCTTTGCTGACGTTGATTGGGAATCTCCACCTGCTGATCAGTGGACCACTCTTTGCCATAAATCATACCGATATCTCGGATACCACGCCGCCAAAAATAATCAACGACGCGGTTAGTAGCAAACGTAAAATCAGTCACCACACTGCTGAATCCCTGAGCAAAGTGATCGTCATCAACAAAAACAAGCTGGCTTGACAAACGACTCAACTGTTGTACTTGGACAGGGCTAAATTTTCCCACCGCCACGATTGCATCAATATCATCGCCAACCTGATCTAAATTATTCTGGAAGATACTAGTCGTCGTAAAACCACACACTTGAGCTTGATGCTCAATTCCTTTACGAATCGCTAAATAATATAAGTCATCATGTTCTTGAATCTTAGAGTACCACTGAATCACAGCGATATTTTTCCGCATTAGCGCCTTTATATGCTGACGTTTACGCTTACTGTACCGCAGCTCGCCAGCAATCGTAAACACGCGCTTGCGTGTCTGCTCGCTCACTGATAGTGTCTTGTCATAATTTAAGACCCGCGATACCGTCGCCAATGAGACATCTGCTCGTTGCGCAATATCTTTTAACGTTACGGCCATCGTCATTCCTCTTTTCTCTTAATTAATTAGCACTGAATAACAAACGTGGGGCAACTGGGCGTGACACTATTCACCAATCATGACTCATCGGTAAATCGCGTCTGCAACACCCCGTTGCCCCACGTCTTCATTTGATTAACAACTTAATCGTGCATTGCTGCGACAAAACGATCAAAGGCTGCCTCACCAGCGTCATCCCACTTAAAGACCCCAGCATCGGCCAGGACCCGGGCAAAGACGTTGCCGACCGCCGTATCAATGACAGTCGTCACATTGTCAGCGGTGATGGTATTAGTGGCCTTCAATTGATCAGCCCATGCTTGATGCATTGCGACCATTTGATTAGGCTGATCCAACAAGTATTTGCCGACTTCAGCTAATTCGGTCTTCAACCGGGCTGGTAAAATGGCCCGGCCCATCACTTCAATCAAGCCAATATTTTCCTTCTTGATATGTTGAACATCCTGATGTGGATGGAAGATGCCATCTGGAAATTCAGCAGACGTCTGATTATCACGCAAAACGATATCTAATACGTAGTCATCGCCAACTTTGCGTGCAATCGGTGTCGTTGTGTGATGACGTGTGCCATCCGTATAAGCACGAACATCCACACTCTCGTCCGAATAATTCTTCCACGTCTCATGAATCTTCACAGCGGCATCCGTTAATGCAACCAAGTCCTGACTCGTCAGCCGAATCGTCGACATTGGCCATTTAACAATCCCAGCCTTAACACCCGCGATACCTAAGTCAATCGTGCGTGCAATTGGCGCTTTCATCATTGGAAATTCGTGCCGACCACCTTGGTAATGCTCGTGTGACAGCATTGAACCACCAACAATTGGCAAGTCCGCATTACTGCCCACAAAGTAATGTGGAAATTGCTGAACAATTTCAAGTAAGTTGGTAAAAGTTTGCCGGTTAATGACCATTGGCCGGTGCTCTTGATCCAAGAAAATCGAGTGTTCATTAAAGTAAGCATATGGAGAATATTGGAAACCCCAAGTATTGCCACCAAGTGTTAACCGAATAATTCGGTGATTGCTCCGTGCTGGGTAACCGAGCCGGCCTAGATAGCCTTCATTCTGCATACATAGTTGGCAAAGTGGATAGCCATCTTGCGGTTGGTTACGCGCTGCCGCAATCGCTTTAGGATCCTTTTCAGGCTTTGATAAGTTGATGGTAATCTCTAAGTCACCAAATGGCGTTTTTGCTGGAAAGACCACGTTTTTCGCAATGGCCCGCGTCTTGATATAATCATTAGCTTTGCTTAAGTTAAAGAAATAGTCGGTTGCCGTTTGCGGACTAACCTGATACTTATCCCAAAAACGTTGGTTTAATACGGATGGTAACGGGGTCACAAGATCCATCAATTGATCCGCTAAGATATCTTCATCCGATTGGGTCGCTTCGATCTTGCCATTTTGAATCGCCGTTTTAACCAAGGCATCGGTTAAACTTGTTAATTGGTCATCGCTTGCCGCAATCGGATCACCCTCGCCGACCAAACCAAGAACCCGGTTATGCACATAGATTCGATCTAATTCAGTATATTGCGAAGGCGACGCGATCACCGCCGTGACAAATTGATCCAAACTCGTCATTATGCTTGGCCTCCCCGATCATCATAGCCGGCCGGATGACTTTCTTTCCAAGTCCAAGCCGTCTTGATAATTTCTTTCACATCATCATACTGAGGTGTCCAACCTAAAACAGTACGTGCCTTGTCGCTAGCTGCAACCAATGTGCTTGGATCACCAGCGCGGCGTGGTGCCATGATTGCTGGAATTGGCTTACCAGTGACTTCACGAGCAGCGTCCAACATTTGTTTGTTGGAGAAGCCCGTTGAAGAACCCAAGTTAAACGCATCACTATCGTGCCCCTGCTTTAGGTATTCCAAGGCTAAGATATGTGCATCAGCTAAATCGACAACGTGAACATAGTCCCGAACATTGGTCCCGTCTGGAGTGGGATAGTCGTCACCGAAGATTTGTAATTGATCCCGTTCACCAGCAGCTACTTGTAAAATAATTGGGACGAGATGCGTTTCTGGTGCGTGATCTTCGCCGATGCTGCCGTCAGGCTTAGCCCCCGCCACGTTAAAGTAACGTAAGGCCACGAATTTAATCCCGTAAGCCACATCTGACCAGTGCATGATCTTTTCCATCGCTAATTTACTTTCACCGTATGGGTTAGTTGGCACTTGTGGGTCCGATTCCTTGATTGGCACCTGCTTAGGTTCACCATAAGTTGCTGCGGTCGATGAGAAGACGATTTTCTTCACATCGTGCTTAGCCATCACTTCGAGCAACTTAACCATCCCTGCCGTGTTGTTATCAAAGTACTTGAGCGGATCCTTCATCGATTCAGGAACAACTGAGAAAGCTGCAAAATGAATGACACCTTCAACGTTTTCTTGGTCAAACACGGTATTCATGAACGCCGTATCCCGGACATCACCTTCATAAAAACGCGCGTGTTCATTGACCGCTGCCCGGTGCCCCGTGACCAAGTTATCAACAACCGCCACGTCATACCCCTTTGCAACCAACCGATCAACTGCGTGTGAACCGATGTAGCCGGCACCACCTAAAACTAAAACTGCCATTCTAATTCCTCCTCAATATTTCTCAATGCTTACTGCTAATTTGTATTTTAAATCAATTCTTTTATTAAAGTTCCTTAGGGCCGTCTGCGATTTCAGCAATGTAGAAATCAGCGTCGTAACCAATCGTGTCGCGATAAACTTTACCGACGTTTTCCTTAAAGGCATCGACTTGGTCCTTATCAACGATGGCAATACCACAGCCACCAAAGCCAGCACCAGTCATCCGCGCACCAAGCACGCCTGGTTGTTTCCAAGCTGTTTCGGCCAACGTATCCAATTCTTTCCCAGTCACTTCATAGTCAAAGTGTAGTGAAACGTGGGAAGCCGTCACTAATTCGCCAAAGGTCGTTAAATCATCGTCAGCCAAGGCCTTAGTTGCGCGAATGGCCCGTTGATTTTCGAAAACGGCATGCCGGGCACGTTTGATTAAGGTTTCATCATTGATTAAGTAGGCCGCTTCGTCAAACTGGTCGTTAGTTAAATCGCCAAGTGATTTGATGTCTAACTTAGTTTGTAATCGGCGTAATGCTTCTTCACATTCGGAGCGGCGTTCATTATATTTTGAATCCGCCAATTCGCGCCGTTTGTTCGTATTCATGATAACGATTACGTTGTTGCCTAACTTTACGGGTGCATAAGAATAGTCCATGGTGTTGGTATCAAGTAAAATTGCTTGGTCCTTTTTACCCATTCCAACAGCAAATTGATCCATGATCCCGGAGTTAACACCAACATAGTTGTTTTCGCACTTTTGACCAATCTTAACAAGATCTAATTGGCTAATACCGAGATTAAAACCAGTGTTTAACATGATTCCAGTTAATAACTCAATTGACGCAGATGATGATAATCCAGCACCATCAGGCATGTTGCCATGGACGTAGAAATCAAAACCATGATCGAATTTAACGCCGGTCTTCGCGATTTCGTCCATCATTCCCTTAGGATAATTTGTCCAACCAGCGGCTTTGTCATATGAAAGGTCGTTGACATCAAACGTGACGATCCCAGCATCTGGAATATTAGCTGAGTACATCCGCACTGTCGTATCTGTCCGGGGTGCATAAACACCATATGTCCCGATTGTAATCGCACATGGGAAAACATGGCCCCCGTTATAATCAGTATGTTCACCGATCAAGTTGATTCGACCAGGTGAGAAAAAGACCCGTTCTGGCTTGGTATCAAAGGCTTCGGTAAACTCCTGTTTTAAGTCGCTAGTATTCATGAAAAATCCCTCCGTAAATAGTTTTACTAAAATTTTATTAGTTTGACTATAATGCTTTTTTTGATTGTTGTCAACACCCCATAAGGCCTTTAGAACAAGATTTGGTAACGCTTTACAAATTTATCACGTTATCGATTCAAATTCTTCTTATCGCCCGTTGTCGTTGTCAGTAGTTGTTGTCATTTAGTTAAAATTTAACTAAAACGACATATACAAATTTAATATTTTGTTTTATGATAATTGTAAGCGTTTTATTTATGTAACTTTGAAAGGAGCTTCCTCATGCAAGCTAATCTTCAATGGTTAGATGACCCAGAAGTCTTCCGGGTCAACCAATTACCTGCACATAGTGATCACCATTATTATCACGACACAGCAGAATTCAAAACGGGTAGTCGCTTCATCAAGAGTCTCAATGGCGCTTGGCGTTTTAACTTCGCCAAGACACCGGCTGAACGCCCAGTTGATTTTTATCAACCCGATTTCGATGCAACCGACTTTGATACGATTCAGGTTCCCGGTCATATTGAACTAGCCGGCTATGGTCAAATTCAATACATTAACACGCTATACCCATGGGAAGGTAAAATTTACCGTCGCCCACCGTATACCCTCAATCAAGATCAATTAACACCAGGCCTATTCAGTGACGCTGCGGACAACACCGTCGGCTCGTACCTCAAAACCTTCGATCTCGACGATGCTTTTAAAGGGCAACGTATTATCATTCAGTTCCAAGGGGTAGAAGAAGCCCTGTACGTCTGGTTAAATGGCCATTTTATTGGCTACGCTGAAGATAGTTTCACCCCTTCTGAATTTGATTTGACGCCGTATATTCAGGACCAAGGTAACGTTTTAGCGGTTCGGGTCTACAAACGCAGTACTGCTGCCTTTATTGAAGACCAAGATATGTTCCGTTTCTCTGGTATTTTCCGTGACGTCAATATACTGGCGGAGCCTGCTAGCCATATTACTGATTTGGACATCCGACCAGTTCCAAATGCCAATCTCAAAAGTGGTGAGCTCAACATCACTACTAAAGTAACCGGCGAACCAGCCACTTTAGCGCTGACCGTTAAAGACCATGACGGGCGAGTACTGACGAGTCAAACGCAAACCGGTAGTGGCAGTGTAACCTTTGATACCATGTTATTCGACCAACTGCACTTGTGGTCACCACAAACGCCGTATCTCTATCAATTGACAATTGAAGTTTACGATGCTGATCACCAACTCTTGGAAGTCGTCCCATATCAGTTTGGGTTCCGGACGGTCGAGCTGCGCGATGACAAAGTCATTTACGTCAACAATAAACGGTTGGTGATCAACGGGGTTAACCGGCACGAATGGAACGCCCACACCGGTCGCGTTATCAGTATGGCTGATATGCGCGCTGATATCCAAACCATGTTAGCTAACAATATCAATGCCGATCGGACCTGCCATTATCCTGATCAATTACCTTGGTATCAATTATGTGACGAGGCCGGTATCTACCTAATGGCCGAAAACAACCTCGAATCGCACGGGTCATGGCAAAAGATAGGGGCTATCGAGCCTTCTTACAATGTTCCTGGCGATAATCCACACTGGTTAGCAGCGGTGATCGACCGGGCCCGTTCAAACTACGAATGGTTTAAAAACCACCCATCGATCATTTTTTGGTCACTTGGCAATGAATCGTATGCTGGCGAAGATATCGCGGCGATGCAGGCTTTTTATAAAGAACACGATGATTCACGACTCGTCCACTACGAAGGTGTTGTCCACACACCAGAATTAAAAGATCGCATTTCTGATGTTGAAAGTCGGATGTACGAAAAACCCCAAAATATTGTAGCTTACTTGGAAGATAACCCAACCAAACCTTTCCTAGATTGTGAATATATGCATGACATGGGGAATTCTCTGGGCGGTATGCAATCATATAATGATTTGATCGACAAGTATCCGATGTATCAAGGTGGCTTTATTTGGGACTTTATTGATCAAGCCCTCTTCGTTCATGACCCAATTACCGACCAAGACGTGCTCCGGTATGGCGGTGATTTCGACGAACGCCACTCCGATTATGAATTCTCCGGTGACGGCTTAATGTTTGCTGACCGGACGCCAAAACCAGCAATGCAAGAGGTGAAATATTATTATGGCTTACACAAATAATCAACTACACGTTATTTACGGCGACGGGAGTTTAGGACTACAGGGGGCTAATTTCCACTACCTCTTTAGCTACGAACGTGGCGGACTTGAATCACTCGTCGTCAACGATAAAGAATGGCTCTATCGTACACCCACGCCCATCTTTTGGCGGGCGACAACCGATAATGATCACGGTAGCGGCTTTTCAGTCAAATCCGCACAGTGGTACGCGGCCGATAAGTTCTCAACTTGTCAAGATATCGAATTGACGGTTGACGACCAACCAGTCACACCGTTACCAATCGCGCCACTCAATAACAAATACACGGATCACGAAATCGCCACGAAAGTCTCACTGGCTTACCACTTCGTTACCACGACCGTTCCTAGTACCATCGTCACAGTGACTTATACGGTGACAGCAGACGGTCAGATCAATATCGCCACCCATTATAGCGGTCAGTCTGATTTGCCAGAGCTACCCGCATTTGGTCTGCGGTTTATCATACCAACTACCGCGACCGGCTTCGACTATACCGGTTTGTCCGGTGAGACTTATCCTGACCGGCTGGCCGGCGCAACGCACGGGCGATTCCACGTTGACAGTCTGCCAGTCACACCATACTTGGTCCCACAAGAATGCGGCATGCACATGCAAACTGAACAAGTGACAGTAACGCGATCAACAACACAAAATAACGCTGACCACGACAACACACCGTTCAGTTTGACATTTAGCCAAGCCGATGCACCATTCGCCTTCAGCTGCCTTCCCTATACCGCCGCTGAACTAGAAAACGCAACGCACATGGAAGAATTACCATTAGCACGGCGAACGGTCTTATCAATCTACGGTGCCGTTCGTGGGGTCGGTGGCATTGATAGTTGGGGAACAGACGTAGAATCCCCATATCATATCCCCGCTGATCAAGACATTGACTTCAGCTTTAATATTCATTTCTAAAAGTTATTTTGATTTCAAAAGAACGCTCCGGCGAGTTATTTGCCAGAGCGTTCTTTTAGATTAACGATGATTAAGTTTTAATATGTTTAATGGCTGAGCTTAGTCCTTAGCCTTGAAGTAATGTACCTGCGCCGTAAAGTCACTAGTTTGAACGGGAGTCGTGTAGAGTCCTAGTTGCATCAATTCATCGCCACCGTACATTTTGTTTGTGTCGGTCTCAACGTAGGTCTGCTGAGGGTCTAATCCCGCTAACTTCGTAATATGCGGTTCTGGTTGAACTGCACCTAAAATAACGAAGGTGAACAGCAAGGCTTCTTTCTGATCCGGACTAACAAACATCCACGCCACCGTATTAGATTCAAACGGGCTCTCTAATCGATAAAAGGTCCCGTATTGAACTAACTCACGGTGCTGCTTATAGAAGGCAACCTGTCTTTTAACGGCCTGCTTGTCCGCATCACTTAGTTGGGCCGCGTCCAGTTCATAGCCCAAGGTACCACTCATTGCCACAGCACCACGCATCTTCATCGACGTCGACCGTCCTAACAATTCATCCGGGCTCGTCCCAACATGGGCGGTAATTGCAGAAATTGGATAAACGAGTGAAGTCCCATATTGAATTTTGAGCCGTTCAATCGGGTCATTATTATCTGATGGCCAACTCTGTGGCATATAATACATTAAACCAGCATCGAAGCGGCCACCACCGCCAGAGCAGCCTTCAAATAAGATCTGTGGATAGCGTTTTGTTAAACGCTCCATCAAGTCATATACACCTAAGATAAAGCGGTGGCTAGTCTCACCTTCATGAGTTGAATCGCTATGTGGCGAATAGACTTCCGTTAAATTGCGGTTCATATCCCACTTGATATAATCAATGGGCACCTTATCAAGAACTGCGGTCATTTGTTCAAAAATATTGTCGACAACATCCGGCTGGCTGAAATCAAGCACGTATTCGTTCCGCGATAACGTTCGGCCACGATCTGGTACGCCTAACACCCAATCAGGATGGGCCCGATAAAGATCGGAATCGGCTGAAATATTTTCTGGCTCGAACCAAAGTCCGAACCGCATCCCTTTATCATGGGTCCGTTTGCTAATATCCGCTAAGCCTCCTGGTAACTTGTTCCGATTAACAAACCAGTCACCTAGCGAACTATTATCATCATTTCGATGACCGAACCAACCGTCATCCAGCACAAACATTTCGATACCCAGTGGTGCTGCAGCATCCAAGATTGATTGAATCTTGTCCGCATCAAAGTCAAAGTAAGTGGCTTCCCAATTGTTGATCAAGATCGGCCGGAGATCGTGCTTGTAACGACTGCGCGCCACGCGATCACGCAATAAATCATGGTAGGTTTGCGACATACCATTAAGCCCCGTCGTCGAGTATACCATTGCAACCTCGGGCGTTTGGAAACTATCACCGGCCGCCAATCGCCAGTCGAAGTTATATTCATTGATTCCCATAGTCAAGCGTGTCTGACCAATTGGGTCCCGTTCTAAACTAATCTGGTGGTTACCTGAATAAATTAGCAATGCACCAAGGACATTGCCTTGAAATTCATTAGTATTCGGATCAGCTAGCGCCACAAAAGGATTCATATGATGAGAACTAGCACCCCGGCGACTTTCAAACTGAGTTACACCTCGATGGAGCCGTTCACGACTAAGCTGGCGCTCACGCGCATAGCTTCCAGGTAACGAAATGGCATCTAATGGTTGGGTTGGCAGGTCCATCTGCATCGAAGCCACTTTTTCTAAGTCGACAGCTTGCTCACTGTGATTAATCAACCGGGCGCTACGCGTGATAACTGGCCGATCCCGATAAATCGTGTAGGCTAATTCGAGTGTCACGCCTAATGTGGCATCTCGCAACGTCACAATCAAAGTTTGGGCTTCATCCTCATCTTCGACATAAGTTTGTGGCAAGCCCTTAAGTTCCGGCTTACCGGCTTCCATCCGGCAGTCTTGATAACGAAAATCAACTGTTCGAGCACCATTGGCCGCGCGAATAATCGCGGCGGGTTGCCGATAATCACCGGTATTATTGCCACCGTATTCCTGTGGCAAATCATCCTTGGAATAGCTTCGATCAGTCGTATTCGGTAAATTTCCTGAGAACCCCCGATCAATCCGGGGATACTGACGCTCGCCATGATAACCCCGAACCCGTGGGCCAAAGTACAAGTGGGCCAACACGTTGCCTGTCTCCACACCTAGAATATACGAGATTTGATCGTTATGCAGGTGAAAGACAAGTTGTTCTTCATCAATGTCAATTAAAGTTTGCTGCAACGTTACTGCCATAGTAAAATCTTCCCTTCGCTATTAGCTTTTTCTATTTCAGTTCACAAAAAGAGCTATTAATGGCTCGCGTCATTAATAGCTCTCCTCGTAAAGAAACTATGCTTGATCCGGTAAGCCGACATTCGATAATTGTAAGACATCTTCATCATCTTGTACGGTGGTTCCTGAATCTTTAAGATACGTAAATTCGGGCATATCTTTATAGTTTGTAATAACGACCATAACGGTATCATCCAAGCCAGCCTTTTCAATTGCTGGTTGCCAGAATTCAATTAATTCTTGCCCTTGTGTGACATGGTCGCCCTTCTCAACGTACTGAACAAATCCAGTCCCACGCATCTTAACGGTACCAATCCCAATATGAATTAGCGTTAAAATACCGGTATCAGAACGTAATCCGATTGCATGGCGAGTCGGGAAGGTTGCAACAACTTCACCATCAAATGGTGCGACAACGCGACCATCCGTTGGTTTAATGGCGAAACCTTTACCCATACTACCGTTTGCGAAGGATTCGTCAGCAACATCTTTCAAACTGATCAGTTCCCCGGCAACAGGATCTTGATAAACCGTCGTCTTGGCATCGGCTTCTGCTTCAACTTCAGCAGGAATTTCATCGGTTTCCAAGTGAGTTGACCATGTTTTTTCAAGTTCATCAACGATTTGTGCATGCATCTTTTCATCCAACTTAACCTTCTTGAAGAAGATGAATGTCCCAATCAAAATCATAGCAGCAGGTACACCGAACATCATTAACTTGAAGATGGCAGCGCCATGGCTAGTCACATCACCAGCAGTGGCACCAGCTGTCATCCCAGCCCAAACAGCAGTTAAACCAACGACACCGTTAGAAATCGCACCGCCTAATTTATCAAGTAAAGGCCGAACGGATAAGGTTAAAGATTCGTCACGATGACCAAACTTCAACTGCCCATATTCAACAGAATCACTCAAAACCATCAAAACAACTAAGAAAATTAATGGTTGTGGAATGTAGAATAATACGGCCGCTGTTAAGATCATTGGTAATGACTGACCAGCAAAGGCAAACATGATCAGTGAAATCATCATAATAACAACTGCTAAGAAGAACACTTTACGACGACTAAACTTCTTTGCTAATGGTGGGAAGGCCAATACGGCAAAAATCCCAATAATCGCATTTAGCGAACCTAATAGTGTAAACTTCGAGGCGTCACCCAAAATATAGGTGAAGTAGTAAAGTTCTAGTGAGTTCGTAATGGCAATCCCTGCCGTGTAGATCCCATACATCAATGATAACCACATCAATTGATCGTTACGGGCTAACACTTTGAAGACTTCCTTGAAGCTAGTCTTTTCAGTGTTCTTACGCAATTCAGAATCATTTTCTTTGGTTCCAAGTGCAACAACTAAGGCAGAAATCAAAGCGATTGCGGCAATAATGATCCCAAATGCCATCCAACCACGGTTGTCACCTTGACCACTGTTAGACTTAACAGAAAACATTAAGACGATTGGCATAACGATAACCCCAACGATGTTGGCACCAATGTTAGAGCCAACCCGGGCGTATGTCGCCGTCTTTTCACGTTCTGCTGAGTCAAATGAGATTGCTGGAATCATTGACCAAAAACCAACATCTTTAAACGAATAGAAAATATCCATTGTAATGTATAAAATTGCAAAAATAATTAAATATAGAATGGGGTTTGAGGTATTTAATCCGCCTAAACTCGTGAATAAAAGTGCTAAAACGACGGAACCTATAATCCCACCAATGACAATCCATGGTTTAAAGTGGCCCCACCGAGAATTAGTATTATCAATGGCATTCCCGATCAAAGGATCAATTGCTAGTTCCACGAACCGCAAACCTGCAATAATCATGGTGATCCAAGCAATCATTTGTGTTCCTTGAGCCCCACTACTCTTATCGAACAAGTGGGAGGTCACAAACATAATAAAATAAGTTGATAAAGTGGCATAGAAGGCATCGTGCCCAAACGCCCCAAACGAATAAGCAAGTCGCGATGTTATTTTACGACCTTTACTCTGCTTTGTCTCTGCATCCATAATCTCGCCTCACATCTTCCTTGAATAATTTACAAGTTTAAATGTAATCGTTTTCAGAAGTAATGTCAATGATTTTTAGTAAAATTTGTTCAAAAGTTTTATCTATACCGCTTTTGATTAGGACCTGCTAATGCGCCTATCGACACTGATTGCCCGCTTTCCAAGGGCTTAAGCAGTATAGTACTCATTATCTTACCAATGATCATCGTTTTACTAATCACGGTATTAATCAGATGCTCGGGACTTTGTTAACTAAATTAAACATTGTTTACTCATACGTTTACAAAAAAGGCGCCAGGCAGAACTCGCCTGACACCTCAACTAGTATTAATTTAACCGTTCATATTGGTACCGAATCGTATGCGTCACTGGTGCTCCTGGACGTAACACAATATCACCAAAATCTGGATGATTGATTGCATCAGGAAGTGTCTGGGCTTCCGTCGCTAACGCATTATATTGATGCGCGTCTTCCTTATCAGCATCAAACGGATTAGCCGTGAAGATAATAAGACTATTGCGATCTGAATAAATTTTTACTTGGCGCTTATCATCAGTATCCCCAACGATAGCAATTGGTTCTGCCGCACTTGGGGCAACTTCATACGCATCGTCAAATTCAATGCCACCATTCTCAGTCTTCAGCTGGTCTAATGCCTTTTCAACTGGTTGTGCCTGGTTAAAGTCATACGCTGTGCCTTTAACTGCTAATTTCTTACCAGTTGGGACTTTTTCATCATCAAATTCCAAGTGAGCTGCACTCGTAATCTGTAATTTTTGTTGGGCCAAACTGGTCCGATCATCAGTTGTGTTCCAATAAACGTGATTAGTTGGATTAAAGAGGGTTGCTGCATCAGTATCACCGGTAAATGCAATGGATACTTGATCCTGATTATCTAATGTAAACTTGATAGCGACATCCATATTTCCCGGGTAATTATCATCACTGGCGTTGATATGCTTCTTCAAAGTCACACTGACACTATCATTGGTTTGGCTAAAAGCACCTTCAAAGTTCAGCGTGTTAAAACCATGATTCCCGCCGTGTAGCGAATGGGTTTGTTCGTTCATATCAACTTGATAGGATTGATCATCGATTTTGAACTTAGCGCCGCCAATCCGGCCAGCAACCCGACCAATTGATTGACATAGGCAGTATCCCACTCGTTGATAGTCAGTCATGTTATCAAGGCCCCAAATCAAGGGATGTTCAACGCCGTCTTCATTGACGACGAATTCTTGCCACGTCCCACCATAACTAAGGACCGAGATACGAGTTTGATGGTCATTGACCAGCGTATAACGCATTACATCTTGACCATCTAGTTGGTCAAACACCGTTTTTTTAGTTTCCAAAATCATGCACCTCCGTGTTATTTAAACCGCTTTCATTTAGAAGTATACCAGAATTTCTTGAAGTTGAGTAAAACTTTTAGTTAAAATACTAAAAGAACGATCTGGTTTCTATCCCAGATCGCCCTTCACTACTTGGAACTTGCTCGCTCAACCAGATTAGTACCCAGCTCAACCCGTTGTGTCGTTGTTCGCCCTGCTAGTCGACTGATGACCAAATTAACTGCGGTCGCCCCCATTAACTCAGTATCTACGTTAACTGCGCTTAATTCGGGATAAACGAATGTCGCCAGCGAAGTATTGTTAAAGCTAAATAGCTTCACTCGTTCTGGCACCTGGATGCCACTAGCTTGCAACGCTTTAAGCGCACCTGCCGCCATCGGATCATTTGCCACAAAAAAGGCTCCTGGTAGTTGATCTCCCAACTTACGAATGGCTTTTTGCATCATTTTAAACCCAGATTCACTAGTATAATCGCCCTTAAAAACGAACTTAGGATCAAACGCATGCCGTCGTTCCATCGCGGCCCGAAAACCTAGCATGCGTCGATCAACTACCGCTAACTGATGGTCGGTTGTCATTTCTTGACCGTGAATAAAGCCAATATGATGAAAGTTGCGTTGCCAAAAATAATCGACAACTTTTTCTGTGGCCAACCGAAAATCAGTAATGACACTATCAAAACCAGCATCAAACTGATCATCATCTACGAATACTAAGTTGTCAGTTACTGATGCCAAGTCCTTGACTTGTGGCTCGCTGAACTTTCCAACTGCAATCACTGCATCTACGTCTGGTCCCAATTCTTGTAAATTATTTTGGAAGATCCGAGTCACTTCAAACTGATTATCTTGTCCACGACGTTCAATCCCCATCCGGACTGACATATAATACAAATCATCTTGTTCCTTAGATTCCGAATACCATTGAACAATAGCAAGTCGCTTACGCGCCGTCGTGACAGTATGCCGTTTATTTTTTGAATACTGTAATGCTTCTGCTGCATCTAGAATTCGTTGGCGCGTTGTATCACTAACAGACAATGACTGATCTTTGTTTAACACGCGCGATACAGTTGCCAATGATACGCCAACTTTATTTGCAATATCTTTTAGCGTCGCCGCCATGAATTGGCCCCCTTAAATTCAAACTAATTCTTACTACCATCTAAAGTCGCTATCGCATGATTTATTTGCAAATTATTTTAATTTTCAAGTATTGCGCCGAACTTCAACGCATAATCGTGATAACTATCATGTAAAACTTTATCATTAATTGTGAAAATTGGCGAATTTAAACACTAATTTATTTAGTAAAGGCCCCCCTGTGCGTGCAAATCTGCAAAATTATGTTATTATTAACTTAACTATTAGGTACAGAAAGGGCCATATCCTCGGATATGGCCCTTTCTTTTGCGGCTCTATAACATTGACTATAGCGAATTGTGCAAACGCTATGATCGACCAGCATTCCAATCAATTGCCGGTTGTTCGGTAAGAATCTGTTCAATCGTTGCTAATTCTGATTCACTAAATTTCAACTTTTCCAATGCAGCAACGTTATTAACCACCTGCTCTGGCCGGCTAGCACCAATCAAGACACTTGCTAAGGCTGGCTGACGTAGGTTCCAAGCCAAAGCCATTTGAGCTAAGCTTTGCTCCCGTTGTTGCGCGACTTCATTTAAGCGCTTTACCGTAGCTAGTGTCTGTTCTACCTGGACTGGACTCAAAAATGGAATTGTTTGCTTATTGGCCCGTGAATCTGTCGTGATTCCGTGCAGATACTTGTCCGTCAATAACCCCTGTGATAGTGAGCTAAAGCCAACCGCCGCCTTATGAGTTGCTTGTAGAACGGGGAACAAGTCCTGTTCCACCTGTCGATTAAACATATTATAGCGTGGTTGGTGAATAATGTATGGGGTTCCTAATGATTCAAATATCTTGGTCATAGCAGCCGTCTGCTTGCCATTATAATTTGAAATGCCTACATACAATGTCTTACCCTGCCGTACTAGCTGATCAAGCGCAGTGGCCGTCTCCTCCATTGGTGTTTCAGGATCAGGACGGTGACTATAAAAAATATCAAAGTAGTCTAAACCAGTTCGCTGCAGACTCTGATCAGCACTGGCAATAATACTTTTTCGTGACCCCCAATTGCCGTATGGTCCCGGCCACATCACATAGCCCGCTTTACTAGCAATGACCATTTCGTCACGGTATGGCCGCATATCGGTAGCCATAATACGACCAAAATTAGTTTCTGCACTGCCGGGCTCCGGGCCATAGTTATTGGCTAAGTCGTAGTAGGTAATTCCCAAATCAAAAGCTTGATGAATGATTGCCTTTTGATTAGCGATCGGATCAACGCTTCCAAAATTATTCCAAAGACCTAGCCCGATTGCTGACAGCTTCAAACCACTATTGCCTACTCGATTATAAATCATATGGTCATAGCGCTTCTGGCTTGCTTGATACATATTAAACACCCTCTCGTTATTCGTTCCTAGTTAAAGTTACCGCTTTCATTAGTAAAAAGCAACGCCTGGTTTTACCATGCTACCTCCGCTAAGATTATTGAGACATCGAACACTCTCGCTTGATAATTTATATATATCAATTACAATATATTATGAGAATATAAACGTAAAGGAGTACTTATTATGGACCCTAAATTTATTGAAGTTATCAAAGACACGACCCCCGCAACCATCGTTACGGTCAACGCCGCACCAGCACACGTCGTCAACACCTGGAGTCATTATATGCAACTTATCGATGATCATACCCTATTGATCCCATCGGCTGGCATGCACTCAATTGAGGCCGATTTTGCTACCGACAACCACATTACAATTGCTGTCGGTAGTTACAAGGTTCCCGGCACAACTGGTACTGGCTGTGGTTTCCACATTCATGGTACCGGCAAGTTTGAAACTAGTGGCGCTTATTTCGATCAAATGCATACTAAGTTTGATTGGATTCGCGCGACCCTGGTTGTCACAATCGACGATGTGGAACAAAAGATTTAACAACTAAAATCTAGACTAAAAGAACGTACACGAGTTGTGTACGTTCTTTTAGTCTAGATAGTAGTTAATTCGTCACTGTCTTCTTAGATGCTAATTCAAGCCCCTCTAAAAAGTGCCCAAAGCACTGCTTCAAGAAGTGTTCACTACCGTCATCATTCAGATGATCGTTCTCATCAAACTTATTGCCGGCTTGAGGTAACATGAACTCGTTACCAGGCATAACTTTGGCATCCACACCGGGTGAGTCCAAAATCTGTCGTAAGTTCATCTGAGCACGTACCGTACCTTGAATACCTAACGAAGTCCCAACAATCATCACTGGTTTGTCTTTGAATGGATGTTCTGCACAGGACAGCCATTCAATGGCACTCTTCAAGGCAGCTGGAATCGAATGATCGTATTCTGGCACGCCAAAGACGACACCATCAGCGGCTTCAATCTTAGCGGCTAACGCTTTTACACTTGCCGGTTCCCGATCCATATCATCTTCATTGAATAGCGGTAAATCTTTAATTTCACAAATTTCAAAATTAACTTGCGTTTCAAATAATTCTTTCATGGCATACAACAACTTACGGTTATATGATTTTGAAGCGTTAGTCCCCACAATAGCCACAATATTGGCTTCGTCATCGCCCGCGGTTGCCTGCCGCTGAGCGTTTTCGCTAGCCGCGGCGCCGGCAACGTAACCCGACGAAATCCCCCAAGTATTCATCATACTTGGCATTGAATCATGTCCGTTAGCGCCGCCGATGATTTCCCCCGCACCAAAGTAATTAGCTACCGGTGCATTTTTAGTCGTTACCAATTGCAAGTTATCAGCATCAACACTATAGCCACCTAAAGTCGTCGCAAAGCGATCACGTTGTTCAATGATGTAGAATGTTTCACCTTCAAATTGGTGCAAGTACTTCGGATCACGACCGAAATCATGATCGTGACCATCTTGAACATAGCCTTGATAATTTTTGACCGTTTGGACTAATTCATCAACCACAATTCCGGCCTGCTCAGCAGCACTTTCCAAAGAACCCTTAACAAATACTGGCCGTTTACCCTTATTCTCAAAGAAGCTCTTAATTTCTTCTGGTGTGAAATCATGCAGGATCAGTAGGTCGTAAACTTTCTTCCAAGTCCGTTCATCCATTACTAGGTAAGCAACTTTATCCGCTTGTTTAAGGATGGCATTCCGAAAAGTCGTATAAACATTTGATTCGTTAACGATTCGATCACCCTTAGAGTTAACGTAAATTGCACCCATATCAGTTGCTTGTTTCGACGCGTACGTGGTCAATTTAGCAACGCCTGGTTCCACTTCAACACCATGTGGATACAGCTTGTACCAACCTAAATCGTGCGTTTGCAAATCCAAATCACCATTAAATTGATAGGCATCCCCAGTGGAAGTCATTGGGCCATAATAATCAATGCCTTCGCTTTCAGTACCACGCATCTTTTGGTTAGCGCCATGACCACCTGCAGCAAGCACAACTGAACGTGCCTTGATGTTGACTGTTTGGTCCTTTTGAGCAGCAATCACACCGCGTAACTTTTTATCGTTGTCCAACATAAGCTTCTCGACTCGAGTATCCAACATAATTTGACCACCCGCAGCAGCAAACGCCTTCGAAACTTTTTGAATGAATTCATAGCTACTTGCTGAAGGTAGTTCAATCTGACGGTTAATCGAATGTTCTGGCGTTTGCGTCTGTGCTTTTTGATAATGTAAATCTGCAAACTTACTAATAAAATCAATGGCTGGACCAATGTTATGCACCATTAGGTCGGTCAAAGCTGGATAGTTCGTCTCCAAGCTTTCACGAGCAACATCTTGTGCCAACATTTCTGGCGTATCATGATTATTATCAAAAATTTGCGCAGCAACATCAGACCCGGTACCAACAACGTTAGAACCATTCAGAATCGTCGCACCACCAAGATAGCCGTTCTTTTCAACTAAGATAACCTTCTGACCCATTGTCAACGCTCGACAGCCAGCGACTAAGCCCGCTTCTCCGCCACCAATAATGAGCACGTCGGTCCGCAAGTTTTGCGTCTTGGGGGCTTTTTTCTTAGGAACTGGCTGCACATCAACACCAGCATCGGTTACAGCCTTATCTGCCGACTTAAGTAACGCTTGGGTCATCACCGTTGCACCACTAATTGTGTCAACATTGAATGATTGTTCCGTAATGATATTTTGTTTCAATTTATCAATGACTTGGTTAAAGATCCCCGACGTTTCGGAATGCTTTAATATTTTCAAATCCTCAATCTTATTATCTTGCACGTCAACTTCATAATTGATAATACCGTTGTGGCCCATTGCTTGGCCGGTAATTTGTTTTTTACTCAATAGTAAACACTCCTTTGCGTCGCGGCGTTAAGCCACTGGTAACTGTTACCTGTTGTTCATGATCAATAAAAATTGCTTCCGTATGTGGCAACTGTTCGATTAGTTGACAACCACGGTTTGGCCCTTCAAAGTAGGCCACCGTTGATAACACTTCAGCTAATTCTGACCGTTCAGTTATAATCGACACCTGATCAACTTGATTTTCAACCGGATAACCAGTTCGCGGATCAAGGATATGGTGGTAGCGGTGATTGCCAATTTTAAAATATCGTTCGAAGATACCTGACGTCACTACCGTTCTAGCAGGCGTTTCAACCTGTAGCGCTGGATAGCCACGTGGCGCTTCGGGTGCTTGAATTCCAACTTGCCAACGCCGATTATCGGTTAGCGGATTGGCCCCTAATAGCTTAACGTTACCACCAAGATTAACAATAGCGCTGGTAATGCCAGCCTGCTGTAACTGCTTAACGACCTGATCGGCAAAATACCCCTTGGCAATCGCACCAAGATCTAATTGCATGCCAGATTGACGCAAGTAGATACTCGATTGGGCTTCATCTAGGATAACTTCGTGCGTATCTAATAAGGCTAATCGTTGGCTAATTCCCTTGGCCGCTGGTACTTGATGCCCACCAAAACCAATCTTCCAAAGTTTAACCAACGGTCCAATTAGCACATTAAAACTATCCGCATATTGCTTTGTGTACTTAATAGCATCCGACACTAGTTGAAAGCATTCAGTGCTAACCAAAACTGGATGAATACCGGCATATTGATTGATCGCAGCTAATTCTGAATCGGCACGATTGACAGAAAAGACACCATCCATCCGCTGCAAGTAATCATAGACCGCTTCGACCGCTAACTGATTCGGCTCAAATAATGTCAGCGAGATGACGGTTCCCATCATCGTAAATTGTGAAACATACTTTTTTTGTGTCCCAATCATCACTCTGACCTCACGATTTCTTTCAGTTATGCTTTAATTTAACTTCAGATCTTCCAATTCCGGCCGTAAATTTTCAAGTGCAATTTGCCCAGGTGCCGAAGCCGCCCCGACCGTTGCAAATGATAAACAAGAGCCGAACACTTCACCAGCAAGCCGTGACACTTTTCCTAAGTCACCCATCGACATTGTGATTACTGGCTGTGGTAGTGTTTGGCGTGCAATATTAGTCGCTGTCAGTAATGTTAAGACATCCTCCACCGATTGTGGCATCACAGCCATCTTAGCAACGTCAGCACCATAATCGACCATACTAGTAAGGCGCTTAACGATCTCAGCAACCGCCGGCGTTTTATCAAAATCATGATTACTCATGATCACAACTACTTGATGCTCATGAGCTGCTGCAACAATTTGTTTAACAGCTTGTTCGTCATGGTAACGCTCAACATCTAAGGCATCCGTGAACCCACCATCTAAGACCGTCTCACACAGTTTAAAATACTCAGTATCTGATAGTGCTAATTCGCCGCCTTCACCTTTAGTTCGGAAAGTAGTTAATAAGGCAATATCACCTAAAGCCTGACGAAGTTGCTGACCGGCCGATTTCAACTTTTCTGGATTAATTACATCCTTGAAAAAATCAATTCGCCATTCAACGACATCTGGCTGTGCAGCTAAAATCGGTGTCGTCGCTGCTAAAATATCATTAATCGTCGTTCCTGTGATAGGCACTGCCAACTTAGGTCGACCACTACCAAGTTCAATATTTCGTAGCTTTATCGCTGGTTGCATCTTAACTTGCCTCCTGTCATCAATTATTTATCCTGATCATCACTAAACAGAATCTGATGAATGTAATCAACTGGCATGTCTTCGCCAGTCCACAGCTTAAAGGCTGCTGCACCTTGTTCAAGCATCATACCTAAACCATTGTAAACATGCTTCAATCCTGCTTGACGAGCTACCTTCATTAATTTAGTCGTTCGTGGTGCATATACTGTATCAAACACAATTTGGTCTGAGCTGAACCAACTAGGATCGTCCACAAGCGTCTTATCTTCAAGTGGTTTCATTCCAACACCTGTCGAATCAGTATAGATATAAGAGCTTTGGATTTCCCGTTTGAAATCATCACGATCTTCTAATGAGTGTAAAGTGGCGTGACAGTCGGTCTGCTCATTAATTAGTTTAACGTTCCGTTCGGCATTTGCCCATGTTGCATCGTGCATATTAAAAATAGATATTTCTTTGACACCATCCAATGCAGCCTGCACTGCGATCGCAGTCCCGGCACCACCAGCACCAGCTAGCGTCATTTTATGTTCGCGAATATCCAAGCCTTCATCCACGAGCGCTTTCATAAATCCGATGCCATCAGTCGTATAACCTGTTAAAACACCATCATCATTAACAATTGTATTAACCGCACCCATCATTTTAGCTGCTGGATCAAGCTTATCAAGCAATGGAATCACTTTTTGCTTGTTTGGCATTGAAATATTGGAGCCACGCATATCAAGTGTTCTGATTGACTCAATTGCACTTGGCAGCGTTTCATTCGTCACTTCAAATGCTAAGTAAGCGTAATTTAGTCCTAATTTAGCAAAAGCATTGTTATGCATAGTTGGGGACATTGAATGACGAATTGGATACGCCATTAAACCAATCAGTAAAGTATGCCCATCAATTCGTTCTGCCATGAAAAACCACTCCTAAATATTATTTTTATCTGTTTGTTACTCAATTCACTTGTTATGTTAGCAAATTAGTTTAATATAATAAATATGGATGAGTTGTTTAAATCATCAAAGTTATCTATGAGTAAAGGAGCATTCCTCATGAATTTAAGACATTTAGTTTTTTTCAAAGAGCTAGCTCGAACACAACATATGGCAAAGGCTGCCGAAAACTTAGGTATCTCACAGCCTTCGTTGAGTTATGCCATCAAAAAACTCGAACACGAATTGGGTGTTCCACTTTTTGAAGCAGATGGCCGTAATATCAAGTTAACATCAATTGGCGGTGTTTATTTGAAATACGTCACTGCTACTTTAAATGATTTATCACAAGGCAACGAACTCGTCAAACAACTTATGGATCCAGATACCGGTCATGTTAAATTAGGATTTACCTACACCCTTGGACAACAACTAGTTCCTGAGTTACTGTCCCATTTCAAAAATCAAAGCGAAAATCAAGCAATTACTTTTGAGCTTGGTCAAGGAAACTCCGGTGTGCTCCTGCAAGCACTAGCCGATGAAAAATACGACATCGTTCTAGCCTCTAACGTCGATAGACTGGGTGAGCAGCTAACTGCCCATCTCTTTGACTTTATCCCACTAGTTCAACAAGAAATTGTTGCAGTTGTTCCAAATGATCATCCCGCGGTACAAAAAAATCCGCTACACGTTGAAGACCTAGCACCTTATCCAATGATCTTATTTTCACAGAATAGCGGCTTGCGACCATTAATCGACCAAATCCTATCAGCAGCCCACGTTCAGCCCAAGGTAGCTTATGAAGTAGAAGAAGATCATACTATGGCTGGGTTTGTTCGTTACAATATGGGTGTTGCGTTAATGCCCTACTTACCACTTTTAAATCCCGAGCGTGTTCAAATCAAACACTTAGCTGATCAGCCATTACAACATCAAATTTACTTAGTCGTTCGTCGCAGTGGTTTTATTACACCTGCCGTCCACCGTTTCCAAGAGTTTATTCGCAGTTATTGTTGGCAACATTACACTAATCAAGAACGATCAATCTAAAAATTGCGCCTTTATTGAAGGCGCAATTTTTAATTAACTTTCAACACCGGAAGCAGCCGACGTACGTGTTGACCGACCACCATGTTTCACAATCAATGCTAAACCAACCCCAATTAACGTAATCACAATGTTCATTAGAATTATCATCCGTGGCGCATCAGCACCGGTAACTTTTGTCAAGTATGCCGCAGCTGATAATACAGCATAATTAGCCACGCTTGAGGCAATCATTACAAGGGATGTCGCTAGACCTTTACTATCTGGAAAGAAACCAATGGTCGTAGAGGTCGCCAATTGTAGTACCCCACCAGCAGCAGCGTAACCAATAACAAAACTACCAATATAGAGAATGACTGGATTATTAATGAAATAACATAACATTAACATGACGATTGAAATACTTGGATATAGTACTAATACGGTCGTCTCTTTCAGCCCCATATGGATAAACTGAGCAGTTAATAAGACCGCTACCGTTGCACCAACCGCATAAAATGATTGCAGGATACTGGGGTCTTTGATTCCGTAACTAGCTCCTAGCTCTTGATTGCAATTCAACCAAATCATAAACGTCGCTGAACTAGTAAAACCAATTAAAATTGATGCAATCGCAGCTGGTGTGAAACGATGCTTCGGTTTGTCAGTAGTCGTTTTAGCCTCAGCAGTTGCTTTATCTTGCTTAGGAAATGGTAAAACCAGAACTAAGATTGCATCAGCAATCATTAAAATTCCACACCCGATAAAAATGACTCGATATGACATTTGAGCACTAGCAACCAAACCAATAACGAACGGCAATACAAACTGAGCAACCGTTATGGCAAACTTTGTAAATAGATTTGCAATTGAGGCCGATTTAGGAAAGATTTCCATCACACTTGGTGACACACAGGTATCCAAGAACGAATTAGCAATCCCGTTAATAATACCAATAGCATACGCCCACCACATGCTGTGAACTGTGATCATCCCAAAAAAGAATACGGCGTACAACGCAATTCCAATGAAACCACTGATACGACGCCCAATCCTATCAGAGACTGGACCAGCAAATGGGTAAGCAATCAGCCGTCCCAGACCATAGGCAGCAATGACAGAAACTACCATACTAACATCAATGGTTCCGTTAGCCAGCGTGGATGCGCCCCACGCCTTTGCAAACTCAGTTTTATACTGTCCCATTATTGAAGAGGCAATTCCTAAAATAAAGTAAGCAAAGTACAATGCCAATGCTGTTACATAATATTTACGGTTTGAATTTGTGTTACTTGTCATCTTAACGTCCCCCATCATCTGAGAAGAACCGTTGCGTTACTTCTTCAACGGGCATTTCTTGGCCTGTGTACAATTTGAACGCTGCGGCACCTTGCCAAACCAGCATCCCCTTACCGCCAATTGTTTTGCTTCCATGTTCAGCTGCATCTGCTAACATTTTTGTGGTAACAGGATTATAAACAGTATCTGTCACAACTAAATCAGAACGAAAAACGGTCATATCCTTAATATTAGTTTGTTCAACATTCGGTGCCATACCGGCCTTGGTTGCGTTAGCCAAAATATCACTTTGTGCAATTGCTTGTGTCAAGACTTCCTGGTCATTAATATCGCCTACAGTAACTTGGCATGCGGGAACTTTATCCATGATCTTTTGAGCCGTTAACTCAGCATTTTGATAAAACGAGTCCTTAGGATTAAAGATATGAATCGCCTGAGCGCCATCTAGTGCCATTTGAACGGCAATTGCTGTAGCAGCACCACCAGCACCTAACACCGTAAGGCGCTTTCCCTGTGGGTCAACACCATGCTGGCGTAGATTTTCAACATAGCCCGCACCGTCCGTATTATGACCAACTAACACGCCATCATTATTGACAATCGTATTCACAGCACCGATTAATTCTGCAGCTGGTGACAATTCATCAACTAATTCTGCAGCAACCTTTTTACAAGGCATCGTTACGTTAGCACCACGCATATTTAAAACGCGCATTTTAGTTAACGCACTGGCCATTTCATCAGCCTGAATGTCAAAAGCCAGGTATGCATCATTAATACCTGCCTTTTCAAAACTGTAGTTATACATTGCTGGTGAGCCTGAATGGCCAACCGGCGAGCCGAAAAGGCCTAGCATAGTTGTGTGTCCATCAATTCGTGCTTCCATCTTTTTATTGCCCCTTTCTAATGCTGCTTAGCTGCTTGACGTGCCTCGTAGGCTTGATATTCGGCCGTTGGCATAGCCTTACCTGTAAAGAGTGTGTATGCTGCATCACCTTGCCACAATAACATGCCTTTCCCCGGCGCTACCGTGCATCCTAATGCCTCGGCGTCTTCAATTAACTTGGTCTTTAGGGGGTTGTAAACAGTATCCGCAACAACCAAGTCTGAACGTAAATAGCTTGGATCGACTAATGATTGACCGTCCAGCGGCTTCATACCAACAATAGTAGCGTTAACCAGAATATCAGCCTTCTCAATCTCAGCTTTTAACTTGTCTTGGTCTTCTAGATGATAGACGTTAACGTCGACTTCTGGCTTTGCTTCCTTAATCTTCTTTTGAGTGTTTTCGGCATTCGCATAAAAGTCGTCCTCACGGTTAAAAATAGCCAATGATTTAGCACCATCTAATGCACATTGAACTTGTAGCGCCGTAGCAGCACCACCAGCACCAATCACGACTAGCTTTTTACCAGCAATATCTACACCGTTCTCTTTCAGATTGCGTACAAAACCAATGCCATCCGTAATATGACCTGTCAACTTACCATTATCGTTAACAATGACATTAATAGCCCCCACAATCTTTGCGGCCGGTGACAACTCATCAACAAGTGTTGCGGCAACGCCCTTACATGGCATCGTTACGTTGCTACCGCGAACCTTAAATAATCGTAATGCATCAATCGCTTCTGGCATTTGTGCTTTTTTAACATCAAAAGCTAAATATGCATAGTCTAATCCTTGCTCTTGAAAGCTAAAGTTATACATTGCCGGTGAACCTGAATGACCTACTGGAGAGCCGAGTAAGGTAAATAAACCAGTGGTACCTGAAATTCGTTTTTCCATAATTGTTATCTCCTCTTAATTAATAAAGAAAGAGACCGAGACAGTCGTCCCAGTCTCATCCACGAGTTCATGTAACTGAATTAATTTCTATTTTTTCGCTGGTTGATGATGATCAATCGCGTATTGACGACGACCACCTGGCTTTGGAATCATGTCAGAAATCATCATATTCAAACCACCATCAACGGTCACTTCACCACCATTAGTGTAGTCAGAACGGTCACTAGCCATGAATAAGACCGTATTAGCAATATCATCCAAAGTCCCAATGCGGCGACTAGCCACTAACCGCTCACGGCCCTCTTCAACTTTAGGATCACTGTAAAAGTTCTCAGATAACGGCGTCTTAACCAGACAAGGTAAGACACAGTTACTCCGAACACCATACTGTCCCCATTCAGCAGCCATTTGCTTAGACATCATATTAACCGCTGCTTTAGTTGTACTATAGGCCCCACTATATGTTTCAGGATAACGTGACGCTACGGTTGAGATGTGTACCATCGCACCATGTTTCTGTTGAATCATGACGCGACCAAACCGTTGTGACATTAAGAAGTAACCCGTTAAGTTAACATTCAAGGCAGCTTGCCATTCATCCAAACGCAAGTCTTCAAGTGGTGAGAAGCGTAAAATAGCAGCCGTATTAACTAGCACATCGACTTCACCAAACTTATCAGTCACGGCCTTAACAGCAGCATCAACTTCCTCTTCGTTAGTCGTATTGCACTTAACGGCCAACGTTTCAACGCCATACTTTTCTGTCAATTTCTTTGCGTACGCTTCGGTTTTATCCGCAATCATATCAATCAAGACAATTTTGGCACCCTGCTTAGCAAACTCTTCACAGAACTTGGTACCCATACCACCAACAGCACCCGTAATTGCAACAACTTTATCCGTTAATCCTAACCAATTATTATTCATTAATAATCACTCCTTATAATCAAATATCTAAGCTTGAACTGGGTCTTTTAAAATTTCAGGCCACGCTTCCTTTAAAACAGACACAGTCTGCTTATAGGTGTAATCCGCAACGTAATCAATACCCTTAGCCATGTATTGATCAGAGATTACTTCGACACCAATCACCTTAGGATCAACACCTGCATCTTTTATCATCTTGACAAACCCAGCGGTATCCAAATCACCAGCACCTGGAGCCAACCGATCATGCATTGATTCATCCCGTAAGATAGAATCAGCATATGGCCGAGTATATGCATCATCAATTTGAATTGAAATAACCCGCTTTGCTTGTTCCTCGGTCAACAAGTCATATGGTTGGTTGGCTCGTACCCAATGCCACATATCTAGTAACATATATACATTGTCACAGTTGGCTTTTTGCATAATCTTCCAAGTCTTGTCCAAGTTAGGTAAGCCACTGTAAGGCATTGGTTCCAATGCAATAATTAAATCACCCGCCCGGGCTGCTAATTCTTGTAACTTCTTTGCTGTATAGTCAATATCATAATCTTCCATCAATCCGGTATTAATATGCTTTACACCAAATAATTCACACATATGGAAGCAAGCCTGTTCCTTATATTTTTGTTCGTATGTGCGCGTTGCTTCACACCACTGAACAATATATTCGACTTCGGTGCAACGAATATTATACTTATCCAAAATAGCGAGAATATCATCGTCCGTTAAACCTTCGTTCAAGGCATCCACGTAAGTTTCAGCGCGTAACCCAATGCCATCGTAACCAGCAGCACTAGCCGCTTTGCAACGATCTTCAAATGTACATTGATCACCAAGTGTCCAGGAACTAATTGTAATTGGATGTGATTTTGTCATAATAATTTCCTCCAAATAGTGGATTCGACACATGCATGTTTTGTGATTCACATAATTTATTTTACAAGTTAAATGTAATCGCTATCACTCGACTCGTCCAATTGCTTTTAGTTGGGGCTATCCATAGCCAAAAGTTATTAATTCTGTTATATTAACCGTAGTTGTTAACTTTTGAGTATCAATCGTTACCCGTCAGAATGAACTTCGGGAGGTTATTTCTATCATGAATTTGGATCATTTACGATACTTCGTCGCATTATCAAGAACTGAAAACTATACACAAACTGCCAAGCTGTTACATATTACACAACCAAGTTTAACTAAAGCCATACACTCCTTAGAAGCAGAATTGAACATTGATCTCTTTCAAAAAGCCGGACGTAGTGTTACTTTAACTCCTGCTGGTAAGGTTTTCGCTAGTGATGTCGAATCCGCACTCCTACTACTCGACAAAAGTGTGACTAATATTAAACGTTTTGATCAACAAAAAGCCCCCATTCGTATTGCCGCACTCCGAACACTAAGTATTAAGTGGTTGCCAGATATTGCCCAGCGTTTTCTTCAACTAAGCCCCCATGCCGCTGTCCAATTTCAATTCAACACTGATACTGGCCTGTCCCCAGATATTCTGAACGGTTTACGTAACAACAAATATGATGTTGCTTTTTGCTCAAAGATGGATCACTTTAGCGATATCGAGTTTTTTCCCGTCGCTGAACAAACTATGGTTTGCATCACACCAACTACACACCCACTGGCAAACCGCTCCAGTATCAATTTGGCAGAAACATTAGCCTATCCCCAAATCACTTTTTCGCAACGCAGTGGACTTCATCCAATTATGCAAAAACTATTTAACGACTGTGGCGGTCAACCCATTAGTGCATATGCCGTAGAAGAAGATCAGGCCATCGCCGGTTTAGTGGCCAGCGGTTTTGGAATTGCCGTTGTACCTAATATGTCTATTCTTCAAACCATGCCAGTCAAGATTATTCCATTGTCATTTCCAACATGGCAACGAATTTTGTACATGGGTACCCTTAAGCACCGTACACCTCAACCCGCTGTTGAAGAGTTCATCACCTTCGTTCGTGATCAAAGCAAAACACTCTCTGTTAACAATATTTAACTCTGAACCAATAAAATCGCATTCGATTAATAGCTTCTAGCTATCGATTGAATGCGATTTTGTTATTAGACACTTCTCGAGACCGTGTTAAAATTTGAAGTGAATCAACGATTGTGAATTTAGTATCAATTAAAAATATTAATAATTATAAACCGTTTACTTGATTGATTTTTCAACATTTATATTGGATATTAAAAATGCCATTTTTGTTGCTTATAACGTTTAAAAATGCACACTTTGTGAAAATAAGAATTGGTGGGTGATACTATGGAACTTAAAGAAAAGCAGGATATAACCATGAAACATAAGACATATTTACCATTAGCTGCCGGAATTTATTTAAATTATGCTATTTTAGGAATGGCTACTATTATTGTGTCTCAATACGGGACTCAATTCCAAGCACTATGGCACACTGATGTTAAAGGGCTCTCAACTGTCATTGCAATGATTGGAATTGGCCGCTTATTGACAATTCTCATTGCGGGTTATCTTTCTGATCGCTTGGGGCGTAAGGGAACTATGTTAATCGGTATGATTGCACAAATTCTATTTCTTATGGGCCTGTTCTTTAGTACTAATCTCATCAGTGCTTGCATCGCTGCACTCTTTATGGGCGCAACCAATTCCTTTGGTGATACAGCTAGTTATCCAGCACTGACAGATGCTTTCCAAGAGCAAGCTGCTAGCATGAATTCGTTAGTAAAAGCGGCCATGTCTCTTGCACAATTCGTCCTGCCGTTCATTGTTGCTGCTCAGCCAAACGCTCAAATCACACTAGTCGTCATGGTAGTTGTGATGGTTTTAGATATCATCTTAATTGGACTTGCCAGCTTCGCACCACAAACATTAACTCAAAAACACACTAAAATTAGCGACGAGCCTAAAACAACCATTAATCCTAGTGGCAATCAGCCTTCTATGTTAATTGATGGTAGTTTGCTAATAATTGTTGGTTTTACACTTTCATTTACGTTTTACATTTTCTCTCAATACGCACCAAACTTCGGTAGTAGCGTCTTAAAGTTGGGGCTAAACAGCTCTAAATCACTAATTTCATGGTATGCAATGGCCTCACTAGTATCCGTTTTTATTACCTCCTCATTAGTAACTCGCATTAAGCCAATCAAGTTGATCTTTGCTTACACTCTGATTTCGTTCCTAGCATTACTCCAAATGGTGGTTATCCCTAGTGCTGACGGTGCTCGGTTAACTGCCATTGCAATTGGCTTCTTCGCAGCCGGAGGTATTTGGCAATTAGGATTAACTTTACTAAGCCAATACTTTCCAGCTGAGAAAGGTAAGGTGACTGGCTACTATAGTTTTGCTACTGCACTGACATTCTTTGTAGGTCCATTAGTCTCTAGCTTCATCATTGATGACACAGCTGTCAGTGTTCTACATGTTTTCGAAATCGATACTGGCGTGACACTACTCAGTCTTGTAATCGTTATCATTTTGATGATTCGAAATCGCAAGTTTTCTATGTAAAACAGCATAAAAATTAGTAAAATGGCTATAGATTGAGGAACTTGATTGCTCAATCTGTAGCCATTTTACTATTCAATAATATCGTTAATCTCATAGTGCCAACTTCACACCTAACAAACCACTCACCGACTAACACTCACCAAGATCTGAACCACCACCATCAAAGTCGCCAGAATATCCAACACCCAGCTGCTCCACACATAGTAGTTCTCCATTGGCCGATATTTTTGGCGGGTTACCTTGAAATTTTTTTCATATAACCGGTTGAAGAAGATAAATAGCCAGATAAAGAACCACAGAATCAGGCAAAAGACGGGATAAATGAAGATATTGCTCTTGATTCCCCACGGCGTCAGACTGGTGACAGCGGTTGGCACGTAGACACGATTAGGTAGCAATGGATATGCGATAATTGCCAATAATAGCGGTAATAAAGCTAATCCCGTCTGCCGCCACAAATTATAGTGGCCGTGCTCATCTTTAACATTAAACATTGCGCCAACCTCCCTTAATTAACCAGTGCATCGCAAATGGTAATTGATGATTCCAGAGCCGCCAATCATGGTGACCCGGTTGTAACTGCCATTCAAACTGGTCTTTAAACACAGCCGCCAACTCTGGCTTGAAGGCTTCATCCATTGACCGTAACATATCTTGATCACCCGTCGCCATTAGAACACGTAACGTCCCCCAGTTTGTCGGTTGCTGTACCAAGTAAGACAAGTCCGCTGGCGTCCCTTGCATCTGTGCTGGTGAGAAAGCCAGCTCAAGGTCTGGCATAATTGCCGATTGTTCCACGTGAAACCTTTTGAGATCCGTCACCGGTGATAGTGCCGCGACAGCCGCAAACCGCTGCGGATAGGTAAAGGCATAACGTAATGCCCCATAGCCACCCATGGAGTTCCCCAACAAATAATTGTCTTCCGGTCGTGCCGACAACGGAAAGATATAACGCATTCGTGTTGGTAACTCGTGGGTCAAGTAATCCCAATAGCGTGGACCATGGACCATATTCGTATAAAATCCCCGCCCCGTTTCCGGCATGACGACCGCTACTCGGTATTGCGTTGCCAGTAGTTCGATTTCCGTTCGCCGTAACCACGACGTTGCGTCCCCACCTAAGCCATGCAACAGCCACACAGTTGGAAGTTGCTGTTCACCACTACTGTAGTCTGGTAAAATTTGTCCGACCGCGTTCACTGGTTCCGGCAAGATAACTTGGACTTGCACTGACTGTCGTAACACGTTGGAATAAAAGTTATTGCTATGAATTGACATTGTGTGCCACTCCTCTCTTTATGCATCGATCATCGAATTCGGTTAGGATCTACCGACTTGGAATCACTAGTTAGCGCCAGCCCAAAATAGTTAGGCAACATGTAACTAACGGTATATTCCAGCGTTTCTTCCCCTTGAAATACCCACCGTTCGATCTTAATCACCATCGTATCCAGACTCACGTGCAAATAATCCGCAATTCGTTGATTAGGAACGCAGGTCGCCGCATATTCTTGCTCAAAGGGCTGGCGTGATAAATCAAGCTGCGCATGTTTCCTAATTAGTGCATAAATCGAATGTACGGCCCGTAACTTCTTCATTGCTGTGGCAGGAATCAGCGTCGCCAAATACCACGACTGCGAAAATTCAAATGGTGCGTGTCTAATTTCGCGTAATCGCTCTAAATACCAGGTTGTCGATTCAGCCGTAAACTTAGCCCGTGTTGGTAGTGGCGTCGTCTGATTGGCCACTAAGATTGCAACCTGTTCCTCATCAACATCGTATGTATGGGTATCCGTAATTCGTACCGCAGTCCCCCGATTAAATTTGGAAACAAAGCTGCCCTTACCCTGAATACGATAGATATAACCCTGATCGGCTAACATATTCAGTACCCGCACGACTGTCGTGGAACTGACTTGATACTTCTTCCGTAGCTCACTCTCACTATAAAACGGATCATTCTTTCGAAAATGGTTCGTGTTCAATTCCAGAATCAAGGCGCTTAAAATGGTTTGATAAATTGGTTCTTTACGACTCATGGCTGCCCCCCTTATTATTAACTTAATACATTAAATGTCTATACTTAATCAAAATTTACCCATGTCAATTAACTAACAACAATGAAAGCGTTAACTATACTGTTATATTATGCTATACTCACTCATGAAATCAAGTTAATGTGTTAACTCAAATCAAAAAGGGAGGACTTAATTCAACACTAACTTGTCATTACTAATTTGTTAAGGAGATGAATGAATTATGGATAATTCACGTACGTGGAAAGATAAGACGATTGATGTCATGAGTAAGATCGCAGCCAACCGTTATTTACGTGCTATTCGAGACGGAATGGCCGTCATTATTCCAGTTACCATCGTTGGCTCATTCTTTACGATCGTCACGCAACTACCTATTACTGCTTGGACAAACTTTATTAAACCCTATGCCACTGGTTTAGCAATTCCAATTAATTTTTCAATGGGGTTTATGGCTATTTACGCCGCGTTTGCCATTGCAGGTCGGTTAGCTGAAGATTATCACTTCGATCATATTTCAACCGGGGTCGTCTCAGTGATGGTCTTTCTATTGTTGGCAGTTAAACCAATTACGACCACTCCAGCAGCTTTCAAAGCGTTAGGACTAAAGGCCGCTGCCACCGTGGTGCCGCTAACACACTTCGGGGCTGCGGGGTTATTTACAGCAATGCTCGCTGGGATTTTAACGGCCGAAGTGACTCGGATCTGCCGCGACCATCACCTCGTCATTACATTACCAGATGGAGTCCCACCGGCTGTTGCAGCTTCATTCTCAGCTTTGATTCCCGCGACTTTCTTAATCGTTGGTGCTTGGGTCATTCACGTTGGTTTGAACTTTGACGTTAATGCTTTCCTACAATGGGTCTTCAGCCCATTAGCCTACTTTGGTCGTGACAATTTACTTTCAGTTATCGTACCAATCCTCTTAACTGATATTGTTTGGCTATTCGGGATTCACGGTGCTGCTTTAGCCACCCCAATCTTCTGGCCATTATGGTATCCAAACCTGAACGATAACTTAGCTGCCATTTCCAAAGGTGCAACTGCTGCAACGGTTCCTCACTTCATGACTGAACAATTTTTCCAATGGTTCGTCTACATTGGTGGTGCTGGGGCAACACTGTCTCTCTGTATCTTATTAGCATTTTTCTCTAAGTCCGCTTACGGTAAAACAATTGGACGGGTTACCATTATCCCAGGAATCTTCAACATCAACGAACCCGTTATCTTTGGTGTTCCAATTGTCATGAACCCATACTTTGCAATCCCATTCGTCCTCGCACCGTTAACCATGGGGATTATCACTTGGGCTGCAACTGTTCTACACCTCGTTAGTCGGACGGTAGCTTTAGTTCCATGGACATTACCAGGACCAATTGGGGCGTTGATGACCACTGCTTGGGACTGGCGAGCAGCCGTTCTATGTATTATTAATATTATTGTGGCCACCTTTATCTATTACCCATTCTTCAAGATTTGGGATCGTAACCAATTGAAGGCTGAACAAGACGCTGCTAAAGCCGATGCTGAAAAAGCAGCTCCAGCAGCCGTTGCCGAATAATAGATTGCACCAAAATCACACGGATTTGTCATTACGGTATGCTTAAACTAACGACTACTTTCAATGAACATGATTGCTTATTTGCTGACAATCGGTCTAACTTTAGCGCCAACCGTAATTAGCCATTATGATTATGATTCTGGGAGGACTGCTGCATTGGCTGCAGTCCTCTTTGTACATATTTTAAGAAACGAGGGAAAACGATTGAAATCTGATATTAACCAACTTACTACTGAGGGTCGTAATCCTGCCAGTAACGACTTAGACGAAATGTCGATCCTGGCAATTGCCCAGTTAATGAATCAAGAAGACGCTAAAGTCAGTCAAAGCATCACACCCGAACTACCACAAATTGCCGCTGCTATTGCCCTTATCGTCACTGCCTTTAAAGCTAACGGCCGCTTAATTTACATGGGCGCTGGTACTAGCGGTCGTCTAGGAGTTTTAGACGCTGCTGAATGTGTCCCAACATTTGGTACTGAACCAGAGATGGTTCAAGGACTCATTGCTGGCGGAGCTCAAGCTATGACGGTCGCCGTTGAAGGTGCTGAGGATAATCCTAATTTAGGCGCACAAGACTTGAAAGATCTGGCCTTAACTGCTAATGATGCCGTGGTCGGCCTGGCAGCAAGTGGTCGCACGCCTTACGTTATCGGTGCACTGGACTACGCACAAAAAATCGGTGCGGCAACAATCAGTCTAGCCTGCAATAATCAGGCACTAATCAGTCAACACGCTCAGGTTGCCATCGAAGTAACCCCCGGCCCTGAAGTTCTCGCTGGTTCAACCCGTTTGAAAGCCGGCACAGCAGAAAAGATGGTTCTTAACATGCTATCGACAATTTCGATGGCCAAGATCGGCAAAGTTTACCATAACTTGATGGTGGACGTTAAACCAACTAACGAAAAACTCGTGATTCGCGCGAAACACATGATCGAACTGGCCACCGGCGTTTCTGCCGATGAAGCCAGCGAACTATTCGCTGCAGCTCATCAAAACGTTAAGACAGCGATTGTCATGGACTTGGCTGGCGTCTCTGTCAGCGACGCCGAGCAGCGTTTACAGCGCGCACACGGTGTCGTTCGTGACGCACTCGCACTGCAATGAGGAGGTCTAAAATGACATATTTAATTGGCGTTGACTGTGGTGGCACGCACATCGTTGGTCAAACTTGGACGACAGCCCCCGAGCATCTGGTCCAAAGCGTTACGGGTGGCCCTGGTAACGTTGTCCTAGACTACTCTGCTGCCGTTACTAACTTAACCACTGTCTTAGACCAGCTCACTGCCGCAATTCCAGCTAGTCAGATTGGGTTGATTTTAATCGGAATTGCTGGCATTGAAACTGCTGGCCGGGCTGATCAGGTCCAAAAAACCATCACCCAACGTTACCACGCTAATACCCAGGTCATAAGCGATGCAAAACTGGCCCTACTGAACGGTCTTGCAGGAGCAGACGGCGCCTTAGTGATTGCCGGCACGGGTTCGGTCGTTTATGGCCGCCAAGCCGGGAAATTTCTGCGCGTTGGCGGCTGGGGTTACGTTTTAGGTGACGAAGGCAGTGCCTACGACATTAGCAAGCGGGCACTTAAACTGGTTCTGACCCAGACTGATAACGGTCAAACTAGTCAACTAACAGCTCCCCTATTGGCACAACTTAAAGTTACCGATGTTGCTGCCGCCGTCCAGAAATTTTACGCTCAAGATCGACAAACTAACGCTCAATTAGCACAGTTAATCGCCAAACTGGCCGAGCAACAAAATTCTGAAGCCATCACGGTATTAGTCACGTCAGCCCAAGCACTGGCACAACAAGTCGTTACCTTATATCAGCGGTTTGCAGAGTCCCGGCCACAACGGGTCGCCCTCTCTGGTTCCGTTTTAAAACACAATCGCCTGGTCCGCGACACGTTAACGACGACAGTGCACCAGTCAATACCAACAATTGCATTTAACGATATTACAACTAACAACGCCCACGCCGTCATCTATTGGCACCGGTGGACTCAGGAGGAAATTAATTCATGACAATGCGTCAACTAGGTTTATCCATTTATCCCGATCATAGCGACTTTGAAGAAAACGCCGCTTATCTCAAATTAGGCCAACACTACGGCTTCACTCGAATTTTTATGAGCATGCTGGAAGTATCTGGTACGGTCGCCGAAACCAAAGCTAAGTACCAGAAAATCATTGACGTTGGAAATCAGTTGGGTTACCAAACGATTTTGGACGTTTCACCACGGATTTTTAAACAACTAGGAATTTCCTATAAAGATCTAAAGTTTTTCGCTGATTTACACGTCGCCGGTATTCGACTAGATGAGGGTTTCGATGGCGCGACCGAGGCGCTGCTCTCGTATAATCCGTACGGCTTGATCATCGAACTTAATATGAGTAATGACGTCGATTATCTGAATAATATTCTCAGCTACCAAGCAAACGTCCCATTTATTTATGGCTGCCATAATTTCTATCCCCAAGTTGGAACCGCACTACCTTACAACTTTTTCGTTAAGTGTAGCGAACGTTTTCGTAAGTTCGGCATTCACTCCGCCGCTTTCGTGGCAAGTCAGGTTGGTACGATGGGGCCATGGAACGTCAACGATGGTCTGCCAACATTAGAAGCTGATCGGCGCTTACCAATCGCCGTCCAGGCCAAGCATCTCTTCGCTTCCGGACTAATCGACGATGTAATTATCGGTAACGCTTATGCGAGTGAAGCCGAACTGGCCGCATTATCAGCAATCAATCGGTATCAAGTACAATTTCACATTGAATTTGAAGCCCAGACGAATGCAATCGAAAGAACCATTGCCTTGACCCCACAACATTTTCGCCGTGGCGATATTAACCCAAATGTCATCCGTTCAACCATGCCCCGTGTGACCTACAAGGAAACGCCCAACAGTCCACACGATAATGATGTGGAATTTCAGCGTGGCGACGTATTAGTAGGCAACGACAACTTCGGCATTTATAAAAATGAATTGCAAATCGTCTTACAACCCCACTGTGAACCCCGAAAGAATCGGATTGGTCGGATTGCACCTGAGGAACTGTTACTGCTTGACTTTATTAAGCCTTGGAGTAAGTTCCGGTTTGTGGATTGAATATAGTAAAAAATATGTTACTGATTATAAAAAAGTCTATCTCGAAATTTTAATAATTTCGAGATAGACCTTTTTAGTTTAATCCAACTTATCAAAGCAAATTTCTGCAATTCACATGCTATTTTAAACTGGGTGGATGCTAACAGTATCATTTCCCATCAGTTGATCACACCAGCGGCAAGTCAGTTCTTATATCACGTAAATTCACCATCATTAACTAGGGTCCGTCTTAAAACTACTTAAGTAAGATGCAAATTGAGGCAATGTAGACCGTAGCCAGATAAACATGAGCGAGCTTA
>NZ_JBMNVY010000023.1:0-45430 GCF_049745435.1 Lactiplantibacillus sp. YT640 | reverse complement strand
ATAAGCTCGCTCATGTTTATCTGGCTACGGTCTACATTGCCTCAATTTGCATCTTACTTAAGTAGTTTTAAGACGGACCCTAGTATTATAAATCTAAAGTTGATATACTAGCAAAGTTTGCTTGTCTGGCAAAGCGCCAAGAAAGCGATTACAAGTACGTCATCTTAATTAATGAAAGGAGTGCGAAAATGAACGATTTAACAAAGGGAAAACCGCTAAAATTAATTTTTTGGTTTACGATTCCGTTACTAATCGGTAACATTTTTCAGCAATTTTATAGTTTATCGGACACGTTGATCGTTGGTCAGACGTTAGGGGTTAAAGCCCTAGCGGCGGTTGGATCAACTGGGAGTGTTCAGTTTTTGATCATTGGCTTTGCGCAGGGGTTAACCGCTGGCTTATCCATATTAACAGCCCAACATTTTGGGGCACGTGATTTTAAAGCAGTGCGGCGCAGTTTTGCGATTAGTATCGTAGTTAGTCTAATTGTTGGGATCATTTTGACGATTCTGTCGTTGATCTTCGTTGACCATATCTTGTTGTTAATGCAAACGCCAACGGATATCATTGCGGATGCGCGGACATTCTTACAAATTATGCTTGGCGGGATGCTGGCACCAATTGCGTTCAACCTGTTGTCAAACATCATTCGCGCACTCGGTGATAGTCGCACGCCTTTATGGTTTTTGATTATCAGCGCGTTAATTAATATTGGCTTGGAATTGTTATTCATTTTGGTTTTCAAATGGGGCATTGCCGGGGCGAGCTGGGCAACCATTTTAGCACAAACCATTGCAACGCTCATGTGTGTGGTTTACATCATCGTCAAAGTACCCATCTTGCACATTGGACGGCGCCACTTCAAGTTAGTTTGGTCGGAAGTGAAGGCTCACCTGAATGTTGGGTTACCCATGGCTTTTCAGATGTCGATCATTGCGATTGGAACGATTGTGTTACAAGCGGCACTGAATAGTCTTGGCACTAATTCAGTGGCGGCGACGACTGCCGCTCAGAAAATCGACCAAGTCGCGACTCAGCCATTAATGTCTTTTGGGGTCACCATGGCGACTTTCGCGGCTCAGAATTATGGTGCTCATCAGTATGAACGGATTATCACGGGAGTCAAACAGACCATGTGGCTGTCGGGGAGCTTTAGTGTGGCTGCCGGTTTGATTGAAATTATTTGGGGTAAACAGCTTGTGGGATTCTTCGTCGGTCATCAGGACATGGCGGTATTGAACTTATCCCAGACGTATTTTAACGTCATCGGGAGCACGTATATCCTATTATCAATGTTATTTATTATGCGTAATACCTTGCAAGGGCTTGGACGCAGCGCAATTCCAACTTTGGCAGGCGCGGCGGAACTCTTTATGCGGGTGTTTGCAGCGCTGATCTTAGTTCGGATCTTCGATTACGCCGGTGCTTGTAGTTCGGAACCGTTAGCTTGGTTAGGGTCGTGTGCCGTGCTTTTGCCTGCTTATATTAAATCAGTCCACGATTTACGACAACAGGCCCGCATGACAAACACGGTCGCAGAAGGGGCCGAACCAATATTAAACGATTCTGAAAAATTGTAATTAAGGCTTGCAACCAAGTGGATTATTTGATAATATTTGTTATCAATTTTATTTTAAAGTCACTCATATAATCTCCCGGACACCTGTGGACGGGGCATGAATTGAAAAACGTTAAGGAGTTTACAAATGGCCGTAGAATTAAAAATTGGCGATTACGTCGCTGGTAAGAAGTTTGCTTCGTTGGAACATGATTTCAAGGGTGAAATTGAAAAAGTGTATGAAAATTCAGTCTTGATCTTAATTAAGGAATTTCAAAAAGCTGACGAACCAATTGTTAACGAGTATAACCACCGCGCAGTTGTTCGTAAGGATGATGCTAAGCTCATTAAAGCGGCTCCAAAGCCGAAAGTCGTCCCAGAAAAAGAAGACTAAAAATTTATAAATAACCATGACAACAGAAAAAATGTATGCTATACTAATTTCTGTTGTCAAATGCGGGTGTAGTTTAGTGGTAAAATTCAAGCTTCCCAAGCTTGCGTCGCGGGTCCGATTCCCGTCACCCGCTTTGCTATTAATCATTTCGGTTAGTAGTCATTGTATTCTCAAGCTCCTTGAGCGCATGGTCCGTTGGTCTAGTTGGTTTAGGACGCCTGCCTGTCACGCAGGAGATCACGAGTTCGAGTCTCGTACGGACCGTCAATAGATGATGATAATCAAGAACGTTAGTCAGCAATGACCCGTTCTTTTTTATTGAGTAAAAATCAAGATGACTAAATAGTTGACCGGATGGGTGATCAACAGTAATCGTTAAGGAGCGCAAATGCAATTTATAACAACATCTTTCGATGAGTTAACTGTTCGGCAGTTACAACAGATTTACAAGTTACGAGTGGCGGTTTTTGTCGTCGAACAGGCCTGTCCGTATCAAGAAGTCGACGATACGGACTTGATGGCTTGGCATTTACGAGGGCTGAATTCAACGGAACAGCTGCTAGTATATGCGCGATTAATGCGTGAAGCCAACCAGCAGGCCCGTATCGGCCGGGTGATCACCAATCCGGCGGTGCGGGGGCACGGCTACGGTCAGCAGTTGCTCCAACAGGCGATTGTGCAGATTCAAGCGTTGTGGCCTTCCACGACGCAAATCAATATTCAGGCCCAGCATTACTTAGATCGCTTCTACCGTGGATTTGGTTTTCAACCAGTCTCTGGCGTTTATTTAGAAGATGGGATTCCGCATCAGAATATGATTTTAACGTTGAACTAGTCAAAACGGCTGAATTCTGTTATACTAACGCATGGTAAAAATATATACGTCTAATGAGAAAGAATAGTACGATGAACGTTTAGACCAGCGAGTTCGGGATGATGGGAGCCGAATCTAAACATTATTGGAAGCGCGCTTTTGAAGACGACAATTCGATAATAAGTGGATGTCATATCAATTAGAGTGGTACCGCGGGCACGTCTCGTCTCTTACATGTTTTTAAATATGTGAGGGACTTTTTTTGTCCCGTAAGACAATCAAGGAGGACAATATGGATTATAAACAACTCGTCGCAGCGGCCTTAGCGCCAGCACTACCAGATTTAACGCAGGAAGTGATTCTAGATAAGATCGAACAACCAAAGACGTCTAAGCAGGGGGACTTGGCCTTTCCGACCTTCACCTTAGCCAAAACGTTACACAAGGCACCTCAAATGATTGCCATCGACATCGTCGAAAAAGTCGATGGCAGTGACTTTGAAAAAGTTGTTGCAATGGGCCCGTACGTTAACTTCTTCTTCAAGAAAGATGCGTTTGCAGCCGATATTTTAAATCAAGTGTTGTCGAATGGTGGCCATTTTGGTGATGCTAAGCTCGGTGAAGCGGGTCAAGTTCCCATCGATATGTCATCGCCAAACATTGCCAAACCAATCTCAATGGGGCATTTGCGGTCAACAGTGATTGGGAATTCTTTGGCAAATATTTTAAGTAAGTTGGATTACCAACCCGTTAAGATCAACCACTTAGGTGACTGGGGCACGCAGTTCGGTAAGTTGATCACGGCCTACAAAATGTGGGGAAGCGAAGCTGAGGTCAAGGCTGATCCAATCAATAACTTATTAAAATACTATGTACGTTTCCATAAAGAAGACGTCGATCATCCTGAAATGGATGACGAGGCGCGTGAATGGTTCAAAAAATTGGAAAATGGTGATGAAGAAGCCACCCATCTGTGGTCATGGTTCCGCTCAGAATCATTGAAAGCGTTCAAGAAGATTTACCAACGCTTGGATATCGACTTTGATTCCTTCAAGGGTGAGGCCTTCTACAATGATAAGATGCAAGAAGTTGTCGACATCTTGGAAGACAAGCACCTCTTGCAAGAAAGTCAAGGCGCCGAAGTGGTGGACTTAAGCAAATATGACTTGAATCCGGCATTGATTAAAAAATCAGATGGCGCGACCTTGTACATCACGCGGGACTTGGCCGCTGCGATCTACCGGAAACGGACTTATGATTTCGTGCAGTCCCTCTACGTCGTTGGGAATGAACAGACCAACCACTTTAAGCAATTAAAGGCTGTGTTGACCGAGATGGGCTTTGACTGGGCTGACCAGATCCACCACATTCCATTTGGTTTGATTACTTCTGGTGGTAAGAAGTTGTCAACTCGGAGTGGCCGGGTCATCCTGCTTGATAAGGTCTTGGACGATGCGGTTGCGTTAGCTCATGAACAAATCGAAGCCAAGAATCCGGACTTGCCTAACAAGGATGAAGTTGCGGATGCGGTTGGGATTGGCGCTGTGGTCTTCCATGATTTGAAGAACGAACGGATGAACAGCTTTGACTTTAACTTGGAAGAAGTTGTTCGTTTCGAGGGTGAGACTGGGCCATACGTGCAGTACGCCCATGCACGCGCTGAAAGTATCTTACGTAAAGCTGGTAGCCCAGAAATTGCGGCAACCGAGCAAACGTTAAGCGACCCAGCCGCTTGGGATACCTTGAAGTTATTGAGTGAATTCCCAGCGACTGTAGTACGTGCCAGCACGGAATACGAACCATCCGTTATTGCTAAGTATGCGATCCACTTAGCCAAGGCATACAACAAGTATTATGCTAACACCAAAATCTTAGTTGAAGATGATGAATTAAACGCTCGTCTGGCTTTGGTCAAGAGTGTCAGCATCGTCCTGAAGGAAGCCCTTCGCTTACTTGGCGTTAAGGCTCCCGATGAAATGTAATTAGAATTAATTAACAACTGTTCAAATTTGAACGCCACGCATACTAAACCGGCCGTTAAAGCCGGGCGAGAATGCGTGGCGTTTTTTTGTTGCGGCCGTAGAGGCACGGAACTCGATATACAACCGATGGCGAACGCAAGTTGTGAACCAATCGCAGAAATCGCAAGTAGGTAGCGGAGGCCCACTATTGTAACTGGAACCAGACTTATCGTGTGAAGTGGATTATCAGTCGACGGATCAAGGCTTTACCGCCCCGGCCGAGTAAAATAAGCCCGATTAACGGCCAAGATAGTAACAATAGGCACCCATGAATGACAAAGGAAACGCTGATCGACATCATATCGTCACGATATTCATTCTGAGAGAGCAACATATCACGGCTACTGACGGGATTGACGGCGTTATGATAAATTTGAGTGATTGTTTGATGTTGACCGGTCGCATCATTCAAGGCACGTGAAGCGACTGAAATCATTTGAAAAGGGTTATGGGTAAGTCGTGGCAATAGGCACATTAGGAGTGGATGGCCGAAGAAGTATGCAGAAGTCAGATAGAGGTTGGTTAACGTCCAATGTAGGTGAAAACGGCCGCTGGGATCTGCGGTGACGGCATAAAAAGCAATCACGAAAAAAATCGCGCAACGAATATAGTCGGAACCGATTAAGCTGAAAGCCTTTTTCATGGTTATCCCTCCGTTTGAGGCTTGGCTGTGTTTTCTTCAGATAAATGCTCAAACTGGGTTGCGGGCGTCATGATGCTTACAAATGACCGCCCATCCGAGTTAGTGAAACCAAGCATGATTTATGTCTGATTATAAGTCGGTGTGATGATCGAAACAAACATTAAAATCTTAATAAGGCAACTTCCAATACTAAAATTTTAATGACCTGTTTAGTCGTCCGGGGTGGTATTCTGAAAACTAATTCAAAATGCCATATTGGGGGCTTGGTGATGAGCTACTTAGAACTAACGAATATTTGTAAGAACTATCAGGTTGGCAAACAAACATTCAACGTCTTGAAGGACATTAACTTGCAGTTTGAACTCGGTGAGTTTGTGGCGATTGTCGGTGAATCAGGTGGTGGTAAGACAACCTTGATGAATATTATTGGGGGACTAGACCATGATTTCACGGGAACCGTCAGTATCGCTGGACAACCACTTGATTATCATTATGAGCGCCAGCTGGATCGGTACCGGCGCGAAGTCATTGGCTATATCTCACAGACCTACAATCTAATCGGTCATTTGACCGTGCTTGAGAATGTCATGCTAGCCTTAGATATGACTAAATTAAGCCATGGTGACCGATTGCGACGGGCACACGAGCTCCTAGCAAACGTTGGCTTGACGGCACAAATAAAAAAATACCCGCAACAATTATCAGGTGGTCAAAAACAACGGGTGGCAATCGCTCGAGCATTAGCCGGTGATCCTAAAATTTTGATTGCGGATGAGCCGACTGGTGCGCTGGATGCAGACAATACCGCCGATGTCATGGCCATGCTTCAAAAAATCGCACGGGAAGGGCGCTTGGTGATTTGTGTGACCCATTCACAGCGCGTGGCGGGTGCGGCGACCCGGATTGCCGAGTTGGTGAATGGACGAATTAAGTCACAACCAGTGACCACCCAAAATGTCGGCACCACGCAAACAGTTGCGTCACTACCTGCGCGGCCACTTTCGTATTGGGTATCAGTCATGATGGCCTTCAAGCATATGCGGCATACGTGGATCTGGAATACGCTAATTGTCGTTGGCACAGCGATTGGATTATTCGCCGTCATGCTTTTCAATGGTCTGGGGACCGGCATAAAAGGGTATATTAACCACGAAATGAATGCGTTGGTGGACCCACAATCAATTATGGTCATGCACCAAGCGGATAACGCGAAGGATCGTGATGAACAGGCTGCGGCCGTCTATGATCCAGCTGTAGCCGGCGGTATCGCAGCCCGGATGCCGGTGTTCACCGACTCACAACTCACAGCGTTGCGTGACCTTAAGCACGTGACCAACGTGGAACCCGGGATTTCAGCTACAAACGCAACGATTGCGATTGGACAACAAAAGTATGCCGCACCTGAACTGACGACCTGGACGAGTAGTGATCCGACCCGGCAGTTGAAAGCAGGCCACGTGGCGGGTGACAATCAAATCGTATTAGATAAGTCTTCAATCGCGCAGAAATGGTCGGCAACGCGTTGGCGTCAGTTAGTGGGTCGGGCTGTGACTGTGAGTTATCAAACCTTCAATCAAAAAGGGCAACCCGTGACCGTGGCGCGCGTGTTGACGGTTGCCGGAATAGTAGATAGTACCTCTGAGGTCGGTTTGAATGCAGTTAACTACACCACGATGCAGTCGATGCGTTCAGCGGCACGTGTCTCAACACAACCAACGTTTGTGAGCGTTAGAATTAAGAGTCGGGTGCAAAATCAGGTCGTGGTAAATGAAATTAACCACTTATCAATTAATGGCAAGCACCCATTTGCCGCGACTAGTATTGCGGCCACTTTGGATTCGTTCAATACTTACGTTAATATTGCCACTAAAGTGTTGGCGGCGATTGCGGGGATTTCATTAATCGTTTCCGCATTAATGATTATTGTAACGATGTTCATGTCGGTCAGTGCTCGGATGCGAGAAATTGGTATTCTGCGGTCGCTGGGGGAGCGCCGGCGTGATATTCGCCGGCTATTTACTAGTGAAGCGCTGATGTTAGGCATTATCAGTGCCACGTTAGCGACTGGGCTGTCCTATTTAGCTGAACGAGGGCTCAATCATGGTCTGGCTAAGCTAACTGGCGGGTATGCGCTAGTTCAGATTCAGCTCGGCAACGTAATTGCAATTTTTGTAATCGCAATTATTATCGCCTGGCTTGCGGCTATTTTACCAGCAAGGCGGGCTGCGCGGGCTAATCCGATCAAAGCCTTGGCCGCTGAATAACAAGTGATTGGATAATTGTCGTGATGGAAAAGTTATGTTAACCAGTCAACTTGTTTGAAGGAGTGGTTAAAAACTGTGCGAGATGTCGCAAAATAGTCGTTTTATTCAGGGGTGGGGGTCATTAATTCATTAGGGCTGGTATTAACGACAGCAGCCAGTTCTAATATTGGCTCGCCCAGGGTACGCAGAAACTTCTGATTGAGAAAAGTAAATTAGCTCGGCTAGGTTCTGCGTTACTAGTCGAGCTAATTTTGATTAATATCTTCTGGTCTTAGGTAACTGGGGATGGTTATTTGGCAGTTAGCGTGTACTTGAGACGTCGATGATGGTTCTTTACAAACCGGTGCTAGTTAGTTAATTGACATAACTAAACATTATTAGTAAAAACTAATTTTTGAGAAGATAAGTAGCAATGGCAAAATTCAATTGTATCCGTTTAAATTGATTACCATACATGTTGGCGCTTACTTTTTATGGCCAAAACCGTGTCTTGTCAACCCTATGCAGAATTAATCCATCGCCCACTTGACTTATTCAACGAGTGAATTAATTCGCCAACAAACTTATCAGTGACTTCTCATAAAAAGCCCAAAGTCCCCCCTGTTATACATGCAAAACACTAGTAATTCAGCGACTGTCCGGGTATGCTGTTGGTGTAAATTAAGCTAAGGAGGGTTTTGTTTTGAGGAAACAACCACAGACACTAGTCATTGGTGGAACGCAGGTTGCTAGTGGCAAGAGCTTGTTGACACTGGCGTTAGCGAACGTATTGACTAATTGGAAAATGACGGTCACCATCGTTAGTTGCAATTATCAAACCGTTACGTGGCGGACCATTCAAAAGCATCACTGCCATGAGTGGCAGTCAGATATTCGAACGGCTAACGAGCTCAACAACTTTTGGATAGCGTTGCAGGGTGTCCAGACGGATTATTTATTGATAGATCTTGATTCTACGGGTCCGAAACACGATAACTATACTTGGTTACTCAACGAGTGCTGGTTGCCATTAGCGCAACAAATTATTTTAACCTATTCGACTGAAACGGATGTCAACACGTTGTTGTATCAAGATTTAGGGGCCTTACAGTTTAGCATGGAATACACACTGACCAATCCTAAAATCTACACCGTTTTGAATCGTTATCCAGCACCAGTAGCTGTTAGGTCAGCGATGACGGCCAGTGACTTACTCCCATTCCATCGTCAATTTCAAACTCGGCACGCAGAATTTGCTGCAATGAATTTAGAGCCATTGGGTATGTTGACCGACGCCCGCCAGCACCCAGAAAAAGTTTTGGCGGATGCCACGCAAATTTTAACCAAACTTGTGGCGTAATTATGGCTAATTATTGATCAAAACGACACGCGCTGTGATGAGCAACGGGTGCTTTTTTGCGGATGCCAATCACAGCGAAATATGTACAAATCTGGTATAAATGTAGTGATGCGAATTTTGTGGGGGAAATCTAATGGAAACGACACGAGAGCTTATTTATGATACGGTACGCAAATTGGTTTTAACGGATACGCGGTATCACGATGGTGTGACAGCAATGGTCATTGCTACACAATTGAAAATGCAACGCACAAATGTTAGCGCGGCTTTGAATGCCTTAGTGCGCAAACAAAAATTGGTCAAGACTAAGACGCGGCCAGTTCAATTTTTATTAGCTGCGTCCCACCTCCAAGAGCCATTTACGGGACTAATTGGTCGTTTAAATAGCTTGCAACATGCGATCAAACTAGCAAAAGCGGCTGTTTTGTATCCGAGTGGTCCTTTGAATATTCACATTGTGGCAAACGGTGGGGCGGGCAGTACCACGTTTGTACACGAAATTCAGAATTTTGTTGAGCAACGGGGTATATTAACGGCAGCTAGCAGCCCCATCATTGTTAAGTGTCGTGATTATGCAGACGATATTCACCAACTTGATAGTCAATTATTTGGTGAGCATGGCCAGCTAGCGCACAGTCTTTGGGCACACTCCGAGGGCGGTATTGTTGTGATTGACCATTACGACTATTTAGATGGCCCGCAACGCGCACAATTGACGAGTGTCATGGAAGCCGTGGCGTCCCATAAGCAACCACTGTTAATCATTTTAGTGAGCGGGATTGATCAGGAAATTCTTAGGACGCAGCAATTGATAATGAAAATTGAATTACCTGATTTTAAGCAACGACCGTGGTCAGAAAGATGGGCGTTGATTCGTCGTTTTTTGACGATTGAAGCTCAACAATCCAAGCGGACGATTCGATTGGAACTAGCCGTTGCCCAGGCGCTCATGCTGGCAAATTATGATCAGAATTTGAAAACGATGAAAGCGACCATCACGATGGCCTGTGCGCAGGCTTATGTCCGATTTATGGCTGATGCTGACCGTGAAGTTCGCGTGTACCTTGCGGATCTATCGCCCGCCGTTCAACAAGCGTTAGCGCACGAACGGGACTATCAACAAGAATTGGCGGCCGTGTTGGCAGCAGCTGATTTATCGTTTGCGGCCAAGTCGTCTTCGGGTTTGAGCTCAGATTCATTGCAAGCGAGTCGGCAACAAGTTGAGCCGGGAACAAGTCCTCGCAGTGTCCAAGTGCCAAGGTCAGTTGAACAATCACCGTCAGTGATAAAACCGAGTATCGTCCAACAGCGTGCGTCCAATACGCAAAATTTAGCACAAATCGTTGCGCCACTAATTATTAAGATTGTCAAAGACTGGCAACCAGATTGTGAACGGTTATTGGCACGGCCGTTGACCGAGAGTGTGTTTAATGGATTATGTTTACACATTAATGGGATGTATCGCCAAATGCCAACGACCAAACCTGCATCAGCGACAATGATCACGCAATTACAGTCACAACATGTGGCCGAATATGAGGCTGCTGTTAAATTAGCACAGGTCTTAGCGACAAAACTAGATTTGACCATTTCACCGGCTGAAGTTGCTTTATTAGCAACGTTTTTAGTTGCACAATCACCAGTGACGCGTCATCACCCGGTTGTGCTTTACGTCATGCAAGGAATGGGGACTGCCCAGGCCCTGATGCGAACAACGAACACGCTCAGCGCTGTCAGCAATACTTATGCTTATGATGTTGACTTATCAGCCGATAGCACGATGGTGATGAAGGCACTGAAGCATAAAATCAGCGAGATTGATTGCGGTGCAGGTGTGCTAGTCATTTATGATATGGGGGCAATCAAATGGATGTTGACGACCATTCAAGGCGAACTCGCGACCAAAATTCGGATGATTCAAGTCCCAGTGACTTTAGTCGGAGTCGATGCTGCTCGAAAGAGTGCGCGCGTAATGGACGTGGACGATGTTTATCATCTAGTGCAAGTCGATCTAAACCAACTGAACGCCGAAAAGACAACAAAAGATGAATTGATTATTACGCTGTGTCATACGGGTGAGGGGGGTGCTGCGCAATTAAAAGATTATATTGACCAATATTCACGGTTACAGATGCGCGTCAAAGCGTTGGCAATTGGGCATCGTGATGAGTTGGTGGCAACCGTACTTAGACTACAACAGGTTTATCAGATTCATGCATTTGTCGGCACCTTTGATCCTCAATTATTCGGCATTCCGTTTATTTCGATGGCAGCAATTTTTGAACATTCACATCAGCAGTTAGATCAAGTGCTGATGTTTCGGCCGGAAGCTGGTCGCTGGGATACTTATAATCAGATCTATCAGTATTTTAAGACGCAGTTCGAATACGCAGAAGTTGCTAAGTTGCAGCGTGTGTTACCACCACTCATGGATGATTTGACAACCTTATACCAACTAACTGAGGATCAACAAATTGGCCTGTTTGTTCACTTGGGTAGCATGATTGACCGTATTTTGGCTGGCAAGATTGTGACGACAACGGCGCAAACGCGGAAATTAGTGACCCAGTATTCGCAAGATTATCAGCAATTACGACGGTGTCTACGGCCGGTCGAGCAGACATTTAAACTGATTGTGAATGATGAGATGATTGGGACGCTACTGGTCATCTTAAAGCAATTACACTAATCTTAAGTGCCACGGATAATCGTTTGAGATTGATATCAGGAAGGTGTCAGCTTTGATTTTGATGGGGAGATGATGGTTGGTTCTAGCATTGACGGAGCAGTTTTTAAATGAGACTTAAATAAGTCGCTTCAAGCAGTGGCGATTGCTTGAAGCGACTATTTAGATGGTCAGCGATTCGTATGAATTTAAAGGCCTAACCGTTGACAAAGTATCTATGGTTGGCTCGGTTTGCAAGTTGTTGTTCGGTGAGCAATGATTTGTTGTTCGAGTTGCAATAACTTGTCAGACATCCGTCCGAGTAGCAGTGCTTGACTAAAATTTCTGAGTAGCCAATGGTGTTGTTGTGGCCGATAACTGTCAACATCTTCTAGAAAGGTCACGGTTGTTTTGGTGCCTTCAGCAATGGTCGAATAGGTCACGGTTACGGTATCCAGTGGTGAAATAGCTGTCATTTGGTACTTAATCCCACGCTGATAATCGTCAATCGTAATTTTAATCTGAGCGGCCGTTTTGGCGGTCGTTTTTGTATATGTCAGTCCTTTCTTGATTGACGTTGCTGTGAGTATTTCACCAGTAGCGGCTTGAATCTCTATGAGTAGTTGTTTTTCTAACCAGTCATAAAATTCCGTGTTTGTGACGGCAAGTGTGCGAATGATTTTCATGATTCGATTATAGCGAGACATTTTCGACAGTTCAAGGCTGAAAAAAACGCGTTAAAATGAGTAAGCTATACAACCCGATGAATCAGCTATACACAATACATAAATTGGTCATTAAACCTATACACTAATAGTGATGAAGTTGGATATTTAGTCTAATTCAGCTATTATGACGCCACGTGTGTGTTGATACTGCTAATTCATGGACCTTAAATCTATACACAAGCATATGTAAGCGCTTTTGTGGTTAATGACAAAACTTGTTACGATATGTTTGTCGACAAATACAGAAAGTAGGTAACCGGATAATGACATTAGCCAATAATACTGAAACTCAAGATATTGCAATGACACTTATCGCGTATTCTGGTGAAGGTCGTACGCTGGCTTTTAATGCGTTAGATGCGATGCATCGCGATGCTTTCTCCGAATCTAAGATGTTATTGAAGCAATCTAGTGAAGCACTGGGGAAAGCACATGATGTTCAAACCCAACTACTGGTGGCTGAGGCGAATGGTCAACAGGTTTCCATTGATATTTTACTAATTCATGCTCAAGATCATTTTATGACGAGTCTGTTAGCTAACGAGTTAATCGCTGAGATGTTAAAGATGTCTCAAAAATTTGAAAGGATGGTCGATTTATGAAGGCAATCAACGTGTTATTAGTTTGTGCGGGCGGTATGTCAACCAGCATTTTAATGAAAAAGTTACAGCAATATCGTGACGAACAAGGTGTTGCAGGGCAAATCCAGGCAGTAGGCTTGTCCGCGTATGAAGATGTCTATCAGGACTATGACGTTATTTTAATGGGGCCGCAAGTGGCTTATCGGCAGGGTGAAGTTGAGGCGGCAACTGGGTTGCCCGTCGCTGCTATTCCACCATTGGACTATGCGGTGGGTGACAGTGCCCATATTTTCAAACTGGCCGAGAACTTGGTGTGATGACGAGGGATTAGTATTCGGGGGTGAAGGACGATGGAACGCTTTTTTAATAGTAAACTGATGGTCGGCTTACAACGCGCCGGCCAGGGACTTGGCAATAATAAGTTTATTACCGCATTACAGGCAGCTATGATGTCTTTGATGGGTATTCTAATGGTTGGCGCGATCTTTCAAATCACGATGTCAGTACTTGGACCGACGATGTTTGGCGTGTTATCAGCAAAGAGTATTCTGTTAGCCTACTTGAAGATTCCATTCCAATTCTCAATGAATTCTTTATCAATTTGGGTTGTTTTATTCTTGGGATTCCATTACGCCAAGAATTTAAAAATGACGGCCCCAATCATGAATGCGATTGACGCATTATTTGGTTTTTGGATTGTGGCCGGTGGGTTGATTGTCAGTAAGACTGGAACAGTTAGCATTGATACAACCTATTTAGGTGCTCAGGGAATGTTTATTGGCTTCGTCGTAGTTTGGATTTCCGTCCGCGTTGAGAAATTATGTACAGACAAGAATATTCGAATCAACATGCCAGATGCAGTCCCCCAATTTCTCCAAGACGGTTTTGCATCCATTGTGCCATTATTGTTTAACGCCGTGATTTTCTTGGGCGCATCGTTATTAGTCACGGTTGGAACAGCCGGTAAGTATAATATTTGTTCGGGTTTTATGGAATTACTGGCAATTCCACTGAGTGCACTGACTTCAACCATAGGTATTTTTGTCCTGTGTATCTTGGGTGCTTTATTATGGACCTTTGGCATTCATGGTACGATGATTTTAGTCCCAATTGTGATGCCGTTAGTGATTCAAGCGGTTTCTGAAAATGCCGCATTGCAGGCAGCTGGGAAGCCGGTGGTGTTTGCACCTGTGATGTTGTTCTCATTTATGACCGTAGCAGGTGGAACTGGGAATACCCTGCCGTTAGCGCTAATGGCGATGCGTTCTAAATCTAAACAGCTGAGTGCCGTTGGTAAGCTGTCAATTATCCCCGGCTGGTTCAAAATTAATGAACCCATGACTTTTGGTATTCCAATTATGTATAATCCGATTATGAGTATCCCGTTTGTCCTGAATATTCCGGTAGTTATGTTGTGTGCACTCGTACTATACAAGATTGGATTTTTAACACCGGGGTGGATTGTAATTACCGCGATTTTACCCATGGGTTTTGGAAGTTATCTCAGTACGCTCAGTTGGCGCAACGCATTGACTGACTATTTGATGCTGATTCCGTCAGCGCTTATCTGGTATCCCTTCTTTAAAGTTTATGAAAAGCAACTGATTGCCAAAGAGGCGGCAGTTGAAGCTGAAGAAAAGCGGGCGGCAGTTTCGAATCAAGGTAATGCGCCCATGCAACCTGTGAAGCCTGAGAAAGAGGTGTGAATATGCAATTTCCGGCTGATTTTTACTGGGGTGGGGCTACTGCCGCTAATCAATGCGAAGGTGCTTATGATGTTGATGGTCGGGGCCTGACTATGAAGGATATTACGACAATGGGAGGCCTTAATCAGCGACGGCAAGTCACTTATTTGCAAGCGGATGGTACTCCTGGAAAAGGGGATTCAATTCCTGCTGGAGCACACGGAGCGGTACTGCCAGATGACTATTATCCTAATCAGACTAGTATTGACTTCTATCATCGATATCAAGAAGATATTGCGCTGTTTGCAGAGATGGGTTTCAAAATGTATCGAATGTCGATTTCCTGGTCACGGATTTTCCCACGCGGCGATGAAAATGAACCTAATCAAGCAGGGTTGGATTTTTATCGCCAGGTGTTCGAAACTTTGAAAAAATATGAAATTGAACCATTGGTGACGATTTCACACTTCGATATGCCACTGTATCTGGAGGAAACGTATGGTGGCTGGAATGACCGTCGGATGATTGGTTTTTACCAGCATTATGCGGAAACGCTATTTACGGCGTATCGTGGGCTGGTAAAGCACTGGATTACCTTCAATGAAATTAATAATACGATCATGTTTCTGGCATTGCGTGCCAAAGCCGGTGATGCAGATTACCAACGCGCTTATCAACAATTACATTATCAATTTGTCGCTAGTGCTTTAGCCGTACAGCAAGCACATGCGATTGATGGCGAAAATAAAGTTGGTTGCATGATTTGCGGTATCACGTCTTATCCGTTAACCTGTGATCCGGCGGATGTCTTGCAGAATCGGTACGTCTGGGAACAAAACATCTATTACTGTGGTGATGTGCAGTGCCAGGGACAGTATCCAACCTATGCACGACGTTTATGGAATGAGCATCAAGTTGATTTAGACATTACGGACAGTGATTTAGAAGCCTTGAAAGCCGGTACGGTTGACTGGTATACCTTCTCGTATTACATGTCAACGGCAGTTACAACACATGAGGTCAGTGCAACTGTTGGCGGTAATTTTTCGATGGGCGCGCGTAACCCATATCTACAATACTCTGAATGGGAGTGGGCGGATGACCCGGCTGGTCTACAATATTATTTGGAGCTGATGAATGATCGATATCATTTACCACTAATGGTTGTTGAAAATGGATTGGGTGCCAAGGATTATTTGACAGTAGATGGTCAAATCCATGATGTATACCGGATTAGCTATCTACGTAAACATATTCAAGCAATGGCAACGGCAATTCACCATGGCGTCAAACTGATTGGTTATACCAGTTGGGGCTGTATTGATTTAGTTTCTGCAGGTACAGGGCAAATGTCTAAACGATACGGATTGATTTATGTGGATCGTCAAGACGATGGTAGTGGAACTCTGGCCCGAATCCCGAAGGACTCTTTCTACTGGTATCAGCGAGTGATTGCATCCAATGGTCAAGATCTAGGTCCCTCGGCCTCAAATTAAATGACTGTTGCTCAGCAGTTTTCGTCGATATCGGATGAAGACTGCTTTTGGTTGTTCAATAAGATAATTAGCCGCGTCAAACAAAACAAGAGGATACCACCACCAAGCAAGGGGAGGGTCCAAGAACCGAGCATTAAGATCAAACGGGGTGCTAGCAAACTACCAATAACGGTAGTGGTGTCGATGACGGTTAAGACCCCCGTCATTAGAGTATTACGATTGTTTGTGGGGATTTGTTGGATAGTGGTGAAAAAACTAATGTTGGTCTGTCCGCGTAATGCACCAATTAAGAACATGGTAATCATAAGACTGGCAAAGGTCGGCCACATAAGTAGTAAGCACCCACCGGTGAAGGCCGTCAAAGTTAGCAGGGATTGCTTTGACCATCGTTTTAGCAATAGTGGTGCCAATAAGATACCTGTGGCGTTAGCTGTTAAGAACCAGCTAAGTGGCCAGTGACTATGCAACTTGCTGACGACGAGCCAAGGAACGGCTACTGCAATCGTCGCGTCGACCAGATAACCGAGAACGGCGTACAGTAACGACCATGTCGGCCATGATCGATGGCGGTCTAGCTTGACGGTGACAACCGAATCCGAGGAGAGATTGGAACGTGTTCGGAATTGCCAATCGAAGCCGGCTGAAACCAAGAACGCTATCCCCATTGTTAAGATTAGGGTAGCCGGTGTTACCCATAGTAATGCCATCGTGACGAGCATTGTCGCGCTAACGATGGCCAACTGGCGAATCTGAGTTTGATAGCCGTTGACGATTTGAATATTTACGGGCGCAAGAAGATCTGGCAAAATCGTTTTGTTACTGAGCTTATAAAAGACCCCAATTGATTTATTAAGAACGGCGACGATGACTAAGCAAGTGATTTGCCAACTAACCGTATTTAGTGCGTAATAGGCACCAATGAAGAGTATTCCCGTCAAAATATCCGTAATGAACATCATTTGTTTGGCTGAGTAGTATTTAAGTACCCGACCAGCTACTAGGTTCAGACCGATTGCCGGCAGCATTGTCATCGCCATGACGTTGCCGAGTAACTGGGGATCACCGGTCTTTTCAATCGTTAACCAGGTGACTAGGTAAGTAAAGCCATAGAAGCCAAAAAAGGTAATTAACATGCTGCTGAGATAGCAGAGTAGATTATGGCGGTCGTTAGGATGTGGCCTAAATTCTTTTTTCATTAACTGACAACCACCGGTGTATGGGTTGAAATGTTTTCATAGAGCCATTTGGCATCAGCAATCGTCAGACGAATACAACCATGTGAATTGGCGACTTTACCAAGTTGCTGGGCTTCTTTAACGATGTATTGATCGTTAGCATCGACTGGGACTGAGTGAAATAGGTAAATCCCATGATCCTTGAATGAGACCCAGTAATTGGCGCCTTCACCCGATTGCGTGTTAAAAAAGTGTTGTCCTCGTTCGGCTTGGATTTCAAAGTGTCCTTTGGGGGTATCAGAGCCATGTTTGCCCGTAGAAGCAAGCATGGTATAAAGGGTCTGATCGTGGTTTTTTAAGTAGACTCGCTGTTTTTTGATTGAAACCTGAATGTTGATGTCATCGTATTTAGCCAGTTTGGGATACGGCCGTGACAGGGAGGGCTTGTGCCAGTCAACGGTCTCCGGGACTGGCGTGGTTACCTTAGTTGCTGAATGACTAACTTTAGTGATTGGCCGATTACTGGCAATAGCCTGGTGGTGCCGGGCAAATAGGTGTCCGAATCCGGTAAAAATAGTTAAGCTAATTGCGCCAATCGTGACCCAGATGAGCTGATGAACACTGATTTTCAAAATACCATCCCTTACAAAAATGATTTTAGTGATTTTAGTTTACTCAGTTAGCGAACGTTTGTTTATCAAAATTGTGTAAACTTTGCATATCATTTTCGTAAAATTTTCCAAAATGAGTTGTGATAGCCATTATTGCTGGTGCCACGGGTAATGTCGGAAATCGGCAAATTAAAGTTATTTGCAGTAAATCAGCTGTTAATTAGACAATTTTTCCAGCTAATTAAAAAATCGCCATTAAGCAGCGTGCTTAACGGCGATTTGAATTTTTATTTATTGTAAACTAGCGACCTTAGCTACGATTTTAGCAGGCGTTTCCCATTCAGAACGTTCAAATTCGGAAACGGGCACTTCAATACCAAGCTGATTTTGAAGTTCTAGTAACAGTTGTACGGAACCCATGGAATCTAAGATACCTTCATCAAATAAATTGGCATCCATATTGTTTGAAACATCTTCCCCAGTTAAATCTTGCAAGATCGATAGTACCGTTGCTTTAACATCATCCATGATCAAAATACGCCCCTTATCATTATTGTGAATTATTCAGTCTTCATTCTAGCATAGTTTTATCATCGATGATGGTTAATCAGGTGTATTAACGAAATCTTTACTTGATTAAACGTTAAAATTGGCGTGAATTAAATCAGTTAAAATTTTAATCCCCTGTTCAAAGCGATCGCTGGATTCATAAGAAAAGCTCAGACGAATGTACTGATTCGGCTGGAAATCGTAGATACTACCAGGGTTGAAGAGAACGTTGTGCGCAGTGGCAAGGTCGAATAATTTGGGAATATTAATGTTGTCGGCTAAGCGGACCCACAGATAAAAGCCACCCGTGGGCGTCTGCCAAGTCGCAAAATCGTCCCAGTAATGATGCAGAATTTGTTCTGCCGCCGCGGCCTTCTTGACAAGTACGGACCGGAAATCAGCTTGATACGTTTCATATTCAGGATCAGCTAAGATTTCTGCCAGTACAAGTTGTGACAGTGAGCTAGCGCCGTAATCGGTTTGCATGCGCACGTCAGTCAAGCGATCGATGACCGGTTTGGCGGCCACCGTCCAGCCGATGCGTAATCCCGGTGCAAGGGACTTTGAGATGCTACCAAAATAAATAACGTTGCCAGTCTTATCGAGTGCCTTCAGTGGCTGTGGCGGCTGCTGATCGAACCAGACATCTTGATAAGCGGCGTCTTCTAAGATTGGTAAGCGGTGTTCTTGTGCGGTTTGTAAGACCTGTTGACGTCGCTCGGCACTCATGACGATTCCAGTCGGGTTATTGAATGTCGGAATCGTGTAAAGAATGGCATGGTGTCCCTGAATGGGGGCGTTCATCTGCCAGTACGCCAAGCCCTGACTGTCCATCGGGATGCCAGCGAGATGGGTGTGGGCCGATTGAAAGACGTGTAAAGATTTGACATAAGTAGGTGCTTCCGTGTAGATGGTGGCATCTTTGGGAAATAGTGACATTGAGACCAGTTGGAGCGCTTGTAATGATCCGGAAGTAATCAGAATGTTTTCCGGATGGGTATGAATCCCAACTTTTTCCAAGTGACGTGCAATTTGTTGTCGCAAAGCCAAAATGCCCGCAGGCTCGGTATAGTTCAAACTCGTTAACTGTTCGCCTAGATGTGCAAAGGCCCGTTGAAAAAGTGGACGGGGAAATTGTTCTGGTGCGGGTTCACCCGTACTTAAACGAATAACCGCATCGGTTTCAAATTGGTTGATTTTTTGGAGCGCGTGGGAATTGGGCTTGAATTGGCCTGCTTTAACATATTGCGACCAGTTGACGTGTTCCGCCAATAAGCTGGACCAATGGTTACCTGAAATAACCATCCCAGAGCCTGGATTGCTCGTAATTAAGCCGACTGCCATTAGTTCATCAAGTGCCGTAATTAGGGTGCTACGATTCACGCCGAATTGTTCGGCCAGTTTACGCTGCGCAGGAAGCTTAGCCCCAACGGCCCAATTGCCTTTCGCGATTTGTTCTTGAAAATAGTTAGTAATTTGTTGGTAAATTGGTGTGCTGACCTGTTTATTTGGTTGCCAGTTGATCGTTAAAATTGCCATGGCAAACGCCTCCTGAGTGCCCATGCGGGCGAATTAAGCTGTCATTCTACTAGCCAGAAATTTGATGATTGATTCAGGTGGTTGGGTGAAAATTGTTAAATTGGTTGGCTACAAATGAAATTATCTCTATTATAATCATCTCTGAATTAAAAGCTAGTCGGATATGACCAATTGATTGAACGATAATTGGTTGGTAAAAGAATCGAATTGGCTGGTCTTAAGGAGGTCAAAACATGCAAGTGTTTTTACAAGGATTATTATTTGGAATTGTTTACATTGCACCAATCGGGATGCAAAACTTATTTGTGGTTTCGACAGCTATTGAACAACCATTGCAACGGGCATTGCGGGTGGCTTTAATTGTAATTGCGTTCGATACGTCGCTCTCCCTGGCTTGCTTTTATGGGGTGGGCCGATTGTTGCAGACCACTCCCTGGCTCGAATTAGGGGTGTTGTTGATTGGGAGTTTATTGGTCTTTTACATTGGCTGGAATCTGTTGCGGCAAAAGGCCACGGCAATGGGGACCCTCGACGCGGACTTTTCATATAAAGCAGCGATTCTGACCGCTTTTTCGGTAGCATGGCTGAATCCGCAAGCACTGATTGATGGTTCCGTGTTGTTGGCGGCGTTTCGGGTGTCAATCCCGGCGGCACTGACCCATTTCTTTATGTTGGGGGTCATCCTAGCATCCATTATTTGGTTCATCGGTCTGACCAGCTTGATCAGTAAGTTTAAACATCTCATGCAACCACGAGTCCTACTCTGGATCAATCGAATCTGTGGTGGCATCATTATTCTATACGGCGTGAAGTTGCTAGCAACCTTCATCACGAAAATATAGTTGCGGTTACCTCTGACAATCGGTATGCTAGTCGTATTGGACTTTTTATGAGAGGGACGATACGCATGAAGATTGCTGGTTTCGGAGTGGAGGCCTGGTTAAACGCACATGAGCGTGAAGCAACCACTGATATTAGTCAAAGCTCAATCGCAGCCTTAACGATGGCAGAAATTGCGGCTTTAGACGACCAACAAGCACCACAGGATTTTTACGAAGAACTAGGGGCGGCCCGGATGGATTATGGCTGGATCGAGGGCTCACCACGATTTAAAGAACTCGTTAGTCAGTTATACGAGCAAGTGCCAGCAGCCAATGTTCTCCAAACAAATGGGGCGACCGGGGCTAATCATTTAGCAATCTATAGTTTGGTGGAACCCGGCGATCACGTGATTGCACTGTACCCGAGTTATCAGCAGCTGTATGATATTCCCAAGTCATTGGGCGCTACGGTTGATTATTGGCATATTCATGAGTCAGCGGGCTGGTTGCCGGATATTATGGAACTGCAACGCTTGATCCGGCCGGAAACAAAGATGATTTTACTCAATAATGCCATCAATCCGACTGGGAGTTTACTAGATCGAACACTGTTAGAACAGGTCGTCACATTAGCTCGCTCAGTTGGAGCGTACGTTTTGGCCGATGAGGTCTACGAGCCACTGGATGAAACCCCGTTCGTCTCAATTGCCGATTTATACGAGCGTGGAATTGCGGTCAACAGTTTATCCAAGACCTATTCAGCGCCTGGTATCCGGATCGGGTGGACGGCGACACCTAGTCAAGCCATTGCTGATATTTTTCGGAAGTATCGTGATTATACGATGATCTGCGGGGGCGTTTTGAATGACCAACTGGCCGTTAGAATTTTAGCGCACCGCCAACGCGTTCTGGCGCGAAATCGGGAGCTAGTCAGTCGCAACCTCAAAATTCTGACAGAGTGGGTCGCACAGGAACCGCGGGTCGAATTGATTACGCCACATGGCATTTCAGTGTCGTGTATTAAACTAATAGTACCGATCGATGATGAGACGTTCTGTCAACAATTACTGCGGGATACCGGTGTTTTATTAGTGCCTGGTTCACGTTTCGATATTCCGGGGCACGCCCGCTTAGGTTACTGTACGGATACGCCGACGTTACAACGGGGTCTGGATTTATTAGGGCAATATTTACGCCGCTTTGATTAGTTACTAGTGGACTGGTAACCGTGGTTGACTCATTACTTTTAAATAATTATACAAATTTGTTTAAGCACATTTTCCTAATAGTGGCGGAAAATGTGCTTTTTGAAGTTCTGTGCGTAGTTTGCCAAGTGAATATTTGCTATAATGTATTCATTACAAGATTTGGGGAGGTTTCGCGACATGAAAAAGTCAGAGCGCCAAGCAGTTATCGAACAATTAATTAGTGAATATCCGATCGCTACCCAGGAAGAATTGATGGCTAAGCTTAAAGCAGAGGGCATTGCTGCGACGCAAGCGACGATTTCGCGCGATATCCGAGAGATGCAGATCGTTAAGACGCCGGATGAGCACGGTCAGACGCGGTACGCGATTTTTAAAACAACTAACAAAAATGAACAGGACCGGCTATTTGAAACGCTACACGATGTGGTGACGAGCATTGACCGTGTTGAATTCATGAATATTATTCATACGTTACCGAGTAATGGGAATCTATTGGCGGCGATCATTGATGATTTGAACTTGCCAGAAGTGAGTGGGACCTTGGCTGGTCACGACACGATCTTTGTCGTGAGTCCGAATACGACGGTGGCAAAGCAGCTATACGAATCCTTTGCTAGTCACATTAGTAATGAAGACTGACTGTGGTGAGCAGTCTAATTGGTTGCACTAGGCCGTCGTTCACGGTATGATTATTGTCATTAAAAGAGGTGTGAGATATGAAATATACGAAGAAACGGGCGCCTCGAAAGAATCAAAAACAACGCGATGCGACCTTCGATAAATTTAAACAACAACAAAATGAGCTCAACGCTAACCGCCGGGGTGTCCGGCGCAAGTAATGGCTGAGCTAGCTTTCAAGTATGTCATATGGACGGCTCGGAAGCTTTTTTTGTTTATGGCCGTTTTATCGTAGTGACCTTTAATCTGGTTACAACACGTGGCCTAAATCAGTGATTTCGGCAACAACTGGCAAACATCGGGTTATCTACAAAATGAGTTGCGTTTGATTGTTGAAGATTTTTTCAAGGTTGTGGTCAATTACTGAGCATCGGAAAATTTATGATACAATTGTAAAAGCTAACAAGTAACGCGGACGTTGTGACAGGTGCGTCGGCTGAACAAGGGGAAGATTATGCAAAAAAATGGTTTTTGGGCCACGATCAAAGACGGCTTACGAGTCATTGGCAATTGGTTAGCACCCTATTGGCAGCGATTCGCTGCCGTCGTCGGCTACCAATGGCACCGGCGACAAATCACACGGTGGCTAATTGTACTCGTCTTGACCGTCATCTTAATTGGGAGTGCCTATTTAACTTATGAAGCCAAGACGGCTAAAGTTGGTAATTTACAGGCGGAGTTAGAAAAGACAACTGAAATCTATGATAAGGACAATAAAAAGGCCGGTTCACTCTATTCACAAAAGGGAACCTATGTCCATTTGAGTAGTATTTCAAAAAACTTACAGAACGCGGTAATTTCGACTGAAGACCGTAATTTCTATAAAGAACATGGTTTCTCAGTCAAAGGAATCGGGCGGGCATTTGTCCTGCTCGTTATCAATAAGATACTTGGCCGTGACTACATTAGTGGTGGTGGGAGTACGTTGACGCAACAATTGGTCAAAAACGCCTACCTAACACAACAACAGACCTTCTCACGTAAGTTTCGGGAAATCTTTTTGGCGATTGAAACTGAAAATGTCTATTCTAAGGGCCAAATTTTAGCGATGTATTTGAATAACGCTTATTTCGGCCACGGTGTCTGGGGAGCTGAGGATGCGTCTGAACGATATTTTGGCGTACACGCGTCAGAGTTGTCTGTTGACCAGGCGGCGACCTTGGCCGGAATGCTGAGCTCGCCCAGTGGTTATGATCCAATCAATCATCCGAAAGCGTCTACGGCTCGTCGAAACGTCGTCTTGAATAACATGGTCGCTAATAATAAGCTTTCCAAAAGTGAGTATAAGCTTTATTCGCAAAAGGCGATGACGCTGACGAATAACTACCATTATGAAAGTGGTTATAATTATCCATATTATTTCGATGCGGTGATTGATGAAGCAATTAATAAGTACGGGCTAACGGAATCTGACATTATGAATCGGGGCTATAAGATTTATACGTCGCTTGATCAAGATGATCAGACACAGATGCAAGATTCTTTTAAGGATAGTACGTTGTTCCCGGCCAACGCGGACGATGGTACGAAGGTCCAAGGGGCCTCAATTGCGGTTGATCCGTCGACGGGTGGTGTGTTAGCCGTAGTCGGTGGTCGGGGCAAACACGTCTTCCGGGGCTTTAACCGTGCGACTCAGATTAAGCGGCAGCCGGGTTCGACGATCAAACCGTTGGCAGTGTATACACCAGCACTACAAAATGGTTATACGTATGATTCGAACCTTTCTAATAAGAAGCAAACTTTTGGGGCCAATAAATATGCGCCCAAAAACTATGATAATGTTTATAGTAAATCGGTCCCAATGTATACCGCGTTATCGCAAAGTATGAATATTCCGGCGGTTTGGTTATTGAATAAGATTGGTGTGAATAAAGGGTATCAATCGGTGAAAAAGTTTGGCTTACCCGTTACCAAGTCGGATGATAACCTGGCACTTGCCTTAGGTGGTTTGACGACGGGGGTATCACCCGCTCAAATGACCAGTGCCTATACAGCGTTTGCGAATGGTGGTAAGAAAACGACGGCCCACTTTATTACGAAAATTGTCGATGCTAGTGGCAATGTCGTTGTCGATAATACGAAGACTAAGACGAAGAAAATTATGTCCGCCAGCGTTGCTAAAGAAATGACCAGTATGATGCTTGGCACGTACAATAGTGGGACCGGGGCTGCGGCCAAGCCGTATGGATACTCGGTTGCTGGTAAGACTGGGAGTACGCAGGCTGATTACAGTACGGGTTCGGGAACGAAGGATCAGTGGATGATTGCTTATACCCCGGACATTGTGGTCACGACCTGGATCGGATTTGATACGACGAACAGTACTCATTATTTGAAGAGTTTATCTGAAAATCAACTTTCCTCGTTATTCAAGAATGAATTACAAAATATTTTGCCGAATACGAATAATACTAGTTTTGGTACGAAGGATGCTGCGACGCTGGCAACCGAATCTAATAGTAGTGATTCGGATAGTTCTGATAGTGGATCATCCGTATGGGAAAACGTTGAGAAGGGCGCTAATGCAGTTAAGAACAAGGCTAAAGACTGGTTCTCCAAAGCCAAAAGTTTCCTTGGCAACTAGTAAAGCTAGCTTCTGAACGTACTAATGCTATTCAAGTTCCGTTAAAAATGCTAAAATAATGACGACACATACTTCGAGGAGGAACTCACGATGGCCGTAAATATTTACGATACTGCGAACCAATTGGAACAAGAATTACGTCAGACTAAAGAATTCAAGGAATTAAAGGTCGCTTATGACACGATGAAGACCAATGACAGTGCCTTTTCACTGTTTAAGGACTTTCAAGAAGTTCAGATGCAATTGTCACAAAAGCAGATGAATGGGGAAGAATTGACGGATGACGAAGTTCAAAAGGCCCATGATTTAGCTGATAAGGTTGGCAACGTTGACGAAATTAAGTCCTTAATGGGTAAAGAACGTAACTTGAACCAATTGATGAATGATTTAAATCAAATTATCACTAAACCAGTTCAAGAATTATACCAGAACTAAGTAAATTAAGGATCGAGGGGCAATGACGGAATCTGTTCCGTGATTGCCCCTTTTTTAGTGGGGGTTATCATGAAATTTCTACACGCGGCAGATTTACATTTAGATACACCGTTTCAAGGACTGAGTGGCTTAACACCAGCTTTGCAGGAACGGTTAGTGACGGCACCACTGAGGGCACTCAGCCGACTAGTCGATTTGGCGGTGGCTGAGCAAGTCGATTTCGTCCTGCTCGTTGGTGACTTGTTTGACCAACAGGGCCAAAGTGTTCAGGCCCAGGCGGCACTGATGACGGCGCTAGCGCGGTTGAATACGGCTTCGATTCCGGTGCTGCTATCGTTCGGTAACCATGATTTTCAAGCGGATTTAAGTCGCTGGCACTTTCCGGCCAATGTGCACGTGTTTGGCTCGCAGGTAACAACGGCTACCTTAACGACTGTGGCACAAGAACGGGTCGCGATTAGTGGGTTTAGCTATGCGCAGCGGTGGGTGACGACGGACCCAGTTGATGATTATCCTGTTAAAGCCACGGGCGTTGATTATCAGATTGGTACCTTGCACGGTCAGATTGGTGTGGCGGGTGACCACTACGCCCCGTTCAACGTTAGTGAATTATTAACGAAACATTATGATTATTGGGCACTTGGTCATATTCATCAGCGGCAAACGCTCAATTCGCAACCACCAATCGTATATGCCGGCAACACGCAGGGGCGCCATCGCGGTGAAACTGGGGCGAAGGGGTGCCTCATTGTGAATAGCCAGGCCGATCAGACCTTGCAACCAGTATTTCACGCCTTGACTGATATTGAATGGGCGGATTGGACGCCAACGCTCACTAGTCCAGAACCCATGTCCCGTTCACATATCGTCCATCAGTTAGCTGATCAATTATCATTGAAGATGGTTACCGGCTTAAAATTAGTAACGATTACGTTACCAGCTAGTCTTCAACTGAGTGCGATGGCGGAATTAGCCTTAAATCAGGGGGCCATTCTAGCCCAGTTGCAGGAACAGGCAAATGAACATTGGTGGCCGGTTGCGATTGAGCAAGCAACGACGGATACGATGACCCCCTTGTTTGGTATTAACGCGACGACCTGGCAACAAGTTGGTGAGCAGGTCGTAACCGATCAAGCAGTCGCTGAACTTGCAGGCAAACTCTTGGATGAAGACTTTCTGAACACCGCGTTGCTGGAAGATATGTCACCCACTGCTTGGCAACAACAAGTGGTGCGACTCTTAAATGATCAGTACCATTTAACGACGGGGGTGAATGATGATGCAGATTAAGCGTCTTGAAATTGCGGGCTTTGGCAAATTTCAACAGCAGCAGTTCGAGTTTGGTGATGGGCTTCAAGTGATTTACGGCCTCAATGAAAGTGGTAAATCAACAATGCGGGCCTTTATTCTCGGCATGTTATTTGGTTTTCCCTCCCGCCGTCACCCACTTGAACGCCATGAACCACAAGGTACGAATCAGTACGGTGGTTCGATAGAGCTAGTGGTTGACGAGACGACATACCGGTTGACCCGGTTAGGTGATCAACCCGCTACCTTGGTGAACGTGCAGACGCAGGCCGCTCAACCGCTGGCCTTACTTGACAAGTGGTTAGCGCCTTATGATCGTGACCAGTATTTGCGATTGTTTACGTTTAACCAGGCTGAATTGACGGCGCTCAAAACTATGCACGCCAGCGATTTGAACGTGCAATTACAACAAGTCGGATTGGTGGGCAGTGCACCATGGCGAGAAACGGCGACTACGTTACGGACAGATGCGGAGGCGTTATATAAGCCCCGCGGCCGCAAACCCAGGTTGAATCAAGCATTGCAGCACTATCGCATGTTGACAGAACAGGTCAAGGCGGCCAAGCAACGGTACCCAGAATACGAAACATTACAAAATCGATTGCTGGATTTGCAGGCACAACGGACAAGTACCCAACGTGATTTAACCAAGTTGGATCATGAACAACAACAGCTCGCCAATTTACGAAATCAGTGGCCGGTCTATCAACAATTGCAGCAACTGCAAGCCACTAATATGACGACGACACTAACTACGGCGACTAGGACACGCTATCAACAATTAAGCCAACAGCGAACGGAATTGCAACACGCCTTGGCGAGTGCACGTCAGCAATTAAGTCAGCAACCAGTTGATACACAATCTCAAGGACTAGTTGGCTTCTACGTCCAACATCAAGACCAGTTTGACCAATTAGAAGCTCAGTTACCAACCCTGCAACAAACCTTAGGCCAATACCAAACGTTGACCCAGCAGGGAAGTGCTGCCAAGGCTGATTTTCAAGCGCAAAGTAATGCACATCCTGAGCTGTTAGGTTGCCTCTCTCCGCACAAACAGGCCGCAATCGAGACCTTGAAGGCGACGTTGGCAGCGACGGCGAACACGCGTCGCCAACATCCGGCCCCGAATAGTCCATCGCTTGATTGGCGCTTGATTGGTGGTGCAATCGGGATTGTCGCGGGATTATTGCTACCATTAGGCGGCTTTAAATGGATCTTGATGTTAGCAGGTGTGGCCCTACTTGGTTGGTTTGGGATGACCCGTAGTCAGGGTAAACCGGTGCAAGCAACCGACCACTTATCAGACCAATTAGTGGCTGCTGGTCTGGCACCGAATCTGACTGCCAGTGAAGCCTTACAGCAATTGGAACTAGTCGCGGCACTGCAACGCGCACAAGCTGCGGTCACGACTGCTGATCAAGCATTAGCAACACAGGCTGCCAAACTCTGGCAATTGATTCAGCCTTATCAATTTGCGGCAGGATGGATTCCTGTTGATCAGGATCATTTAACGACAAGTGTTACTCGAATTGCCCAATTCTATGATCAAGTCCATCAAGTGATGCAACAGCAGACCATGTCCGGCCCCGACTTTGCCTTTGTCCAGCGGCAGGTCCAGCAGTTGACGCAGCAGGTCCGTGATCTGACCGAGCAGCTACAGGCGTTAGCAACGACTAACGGTTTAGCGGATGTAGACGCGTTGACGCAAGCGGTTAGTGATGCCGAAAAGCAAACGGCCAACGCCACGAGTCGTCACCAATTACAGCAACAACTCAGTTCTGCTGAGCTATCGGCGTTAAAGCAGTATACGTCGCTTGAAGCGTTGCAAGCGGTACTGGCTGAAAGACAGCAACAACGTACCCAAACGGCGCAGCAACTGACACAGTTAGCTACGGACATTGCCACGGCGCAAGCACAACTCAAAGAGTTGACGGCGGATGGCCAGTACGCTACGCTACGTCAGCAACAGGCGGATCTACAAACGGAAATCACAGTCATGGCACGTCAATGGCTAACGCGGCAGTTGGGTGCGAACTGGATCGATATGGCGCTACAGGCATTGACACAACAGCAATTACCAACTGTTTTGGCCGCAGCAACCACGATTTTCGCGCAATTAACGGCACAGCGGTATAATAAGATTGACTTAGACGGTGATGAAATGGTTGTGAAGACGGCAACAACGCAGTTCATGGTCGCGGAACTTTCAACGGCGACTAAGGAACAGTTGTACTTGGCTTTACGGCTAGCGTTGATCAATCATTTGGGCCAAGCAGCTCAGCTACCACTAATGATTGATGATGGCTTGGTGAATTTTGATGAGCAACGTAAGCAAGCTGCTTGGCAAGTCTTAGCAGCAGTTGCTCAGCATCATCAAGTGCTCTACTTTACGAATGAGACAGCGGCACTGACCCAACTGAAGACAGCGACTGTACAGCAGTTAACCTAGGGGGGATAACATGGCAAAGAAGTTATTTGATTATCAATTAGATGAAACCGTGGATGGCTATTTTTTGTTGAAAGATTCGGAAGTTCGCATCGCCAAGAACGGCAAGAAGTTTTTAGCCATTAATTTTCAGGATACTTCCGGCGAGATTTCCGGGAAGTTTTGGGATGCAAGCGATACAGATGTCGAAAACTTTCAGGCAGGTCGGATCGTTCATCTGAAAGGTAAACGCGAAAACTATCAGGGTAATCCGCAAATCAAAATTCAACAAATGCGGCTCACTCATAGTGGCGAACCGCAAGAAGTGCAACAATTTGTGGAACACGCACCACTAAAGACCGACACGATGGCGGATGAAATCAATCAGTTTGTCTTTGAAATTACTGAACCTAATTGGAATCGAATTGTTCGCCACATGTTAACGACATTTCATGACCGGTTCTTTAGCTATCCCGCGGCGAAGAAAAATCATCACGCGTTCGCCGGTGGCTTAGCCTATCACACGTTATCAATTTTGCGCTTAGCTAAGGCAGTTGCCGATCAGTATCCCCACGTTAACCGGGCCTTACTATACGCCGGTGCGATTTTGCACGACATGGGTAAGACGATTGAAATGTCGGGGCCGGTCTCGACGACTTATACGTTGGCAGGGAACTTGGTCGGTCACATTGTCCTGATCGATGAACAAATCGTGGAGACTTGTCAACAGTTGAAAATTGACGAGCAGTCGGAATCTGTTTTAGTCTTGCGGCATACGATTCTTGCGCACCATGGTTTGTTAGAATATGGGTCACCCGTTCGGCCTCATATTATGGAAGCTGAAATCTTACATGACTTGGACGAGTTGGACGCGTCGATTCAAATGATGCAGACTTCACTTGGACACGCAGAGCCGGGCACGTATACGGAGCGGATCTTTGCTATGGATGGTCGTAACTTTTACCGGCCAACTGGTGATCAAACGAAGGGCGAATTACCAGACGAACAAAACTAACTAAATCGATACGGTGTTTGAAAGAACTGTTGAAATCAATGATTTTAACAGTTTTTTTGTGACCTTTATTTTTGATGACGAATTCCATTGGGGTGGGTGAGACGGTGCACCATTAATTAGCGTGGGCCGTCATTAAAGATAAAATAAAAATTTTAATTGCAATTAATATCCTGACATGATAAGTTACTACGAGTGATTAGTTGTTATCGTTGACCATTGCATACGTGTTGAATTAGGGCACGTTGAGCAGTATTGGCGTGCACGATGCGCGTAATCTAGCGGCCAGACTGATTGATTAAACGATAATCCGGCAACTGTGGCACGTGACGGGACCGTCACAGAGACAAATGATTTAAAATTGCACGCATTAGGGGAGATTATCGGGATGAACGAACAAGAAGCATATGTAACGACATTTTATTGGCTCGCGGATTGTTGGTTGGAAACTAGCTATCTGGGACTTGAGGGTGAATTTGACGACGATGAAATCGATGACGCCGTCAAGTCACTACTAAATCGGATGCAAGCCGGGGCAATTTATGAGGTAACGGCGGATGATCCAATGTGGCAAGCATGGAAGCGGGCAGTTAGGGCCGTGCTTACGCCCAATGATCATGCTGAACATGAAGTTGATGAGACCGACGGAGAGGATGAATTAGTGCTGCCAGCTGGGGTACGACCAGAACGTCAATTAGAAGAAGTTCAAGCCTATGCAGCGATGAACGCGTTTTTGCAGGCACAAGATCAGGAATATCTGCAAGAAATTGGTAAACGGGCGGCCACTCAGGTCAGTGGTGCCGGGTGGCAAGTGTGGCGTGCACATCGCCAGAGCATGCATCCGGAGTTTGCCGCCCCGCTGACGTTGACTGCTGAACAATTACCAGCCGTGATGTGGGCCTTTTTCGATAAGTACCAGGATACTGAGGACTCTTTTGAGATTTTTGAATTGGTTAACCAGCTTGAACAATGGCAAAAAAGTGCTGATCGAGATTTGGACGCGCAATGGTCACAGCTTGTGGCGAAAAGTCAGATTGATCCGGCCGCAATTACGCGCATGCAGGGCTTGTCGTTAGCGATTGAGTTATTTGATCAGCTTGAGTGGGACGGTGATTTGACTGCCAAGGCAACTTTGCAGAATAAATTGATGCAACGCACGCTCGATGACACGCTCAATGATGAGACGACAGCCAACTGGGCGGATGCCTGGCAACACTGGGATTTAGCAGATCCGTTGACAACTGAACAGTGGGCCCGACGGTTTGATCCGGCGGACGACTATGAAGACGAGAGTGAAGAAGATGGCGCGGCTCGGCCAGCTTGGCAACTTGGTGCGAGTTATAGTACCGTTTTGATTGCAATGCGCTTAGTCGCTTACGGTGTACTGCGGCCTGAGAGTGTGCCTGGTATGGCAACTGTGAAGATGGCGAACCGTGCACTGGCAGCTACCGTCAGTATTGGTATCGTGTTAGTTGCTTGGCTGGTCACAGCTATTCTGATTACAATTGTAATTTGGGGATGGCGGTGGCTGCGTAAGCTGATTTTTTAGTGCAGCTGAACGGCCAACTGAATCACAATAGTGCCGATTGACTAGGCTGAAGTTTGTGAATCTAGTAGTTGAAGCTGAAAGGACGGGGTGTCAGTGGTAGTGCTTCATGATGGTTCGTAACTCGGACAGAAAGTCGGCATCTAAATGGGGCGATTGTCCTAATTGTAATGGTGCCAATGGCTGATATAACGTTGGTATGTCTGGCTTTAACGGCTGGTTATTGAAGTATTGCTGACCATGGATTTTGACGGTCGCTTTGAGCGTGCCAATCGTCATGACGGCCACGGCGGTATTTAAAAAGACGCCACCATTGAGACTAGTATATCCAGCGGAAGAACGCCCAACTAAAGTAACGTGCGGGTTACGTTTTAGCGCCATGCTGGTCACCTCCGCGGCACTCGCTGTCTGGTTACCAATAATGGCATAAATATGACGAAAGTGGGCCGCTGTTGGTTGCGAAAAGTTAAAGTCATCTTGACCAAGTCCACCAGTGATGCGGCCATGGTACATCACACGCGGCCGGTTGCGATGATGGTTCGTGATGCCGGTGTAGAGGAGGCCGTCGGGAATGATGGCGGCCAGGCCAGCAATCATCGGTGCCGAACTACCACCAGTATTGGCTGCGAAGTTTAAGATTAAATCGGTTGTCGGCTTAGTTTGTTTAATCAGGTGCTGGAGTTGTGTCCAATACTGTTTTTGTAATTGGTGCTGACTGCTGTAAAATGCTGGCACATTGATGATGGTGAGGCCGGCACTCATTGTCTTGGTCGGACGGGTGGCATGTTCGACTTGGCGGAGATTGGCGACGGCGAATGAATGTAAATTTGCAGCGCGCAGAATTTGATTGAGTTGGGTCAGTGACGTGATTTTGCGACCATGATCAGTCGCATGTAGCATGGCTTGCCATTGCGTGCGATGGTTGATAATGCCATATTTTGACATGTAGGTGATAGCCGGCATAGCGTTGAAGGACGCACGGAGCCGATTAGAAGCGGAAAGACCAAACGTTAGGACTATCGAAATTAGACCTACCAGTCCGTAACGGCATTTATTCGTTATCATGATAAGCCATCCTTACTTTTCGTGACTAGATTAGCATGTATTGGTTAGCTAAAGTGTAGGCGTGGCGTCAAAATTTCGCAACGAAAAGCATATCTTAACTGGTGCGTCTTTGAAATAATGGTTACTGTTAAAATACCCATCTACATTGGCCGTCTTAACGGCTAAGCAGATGGGTATTTGTTGTATCATGAAATTGTTGACGATTGTGCCAGATCGGCTTCTAACTGGGTTAAGAAGATCGTCACCAAGTCTTTTTCCACCTGGTTCAGTGAATGCTCGGCTGGAAAGGCAATGAAATAATTCAGGGACATTAACGCTTGGGGCAAAGGTAAGATGTTATAGCGTTCTGGATCAGGCTGGGTATGCACACTGTCTGGTAAAAAGGTAATACTCAGTCCAGCAGTGGCTAGTTTGGTGATGGTGGCGGTATTCGTGCTCTCAATTACGATATTCGGTGTCACGTTGTGCTTTTGTAATAAGTAGTCAACTTGGCGTCGAATCGATGACCCGTGGGGAGACAAGACTAGAGGCGCTTGTAGCAGGTCGTTAAGGGGTAGCGCTCCCGGATTAATGAAGGCCTGATGGGGTTGGTACCAGTTGACGGTGTTCGGGATAATCGCGTAGTACCCGTCCCGACCGCGGTCATAACTTTCAAGCCCCGGCGCGATGGTTTCCGGATTTTGACCAATTAAGAAGTCCAGCTCACCGTGGAGCACGCGCTGTTCGTTGCGACTAGCGATATCTTCGGTTAATTCGATCTTAGTGGCCGGGTGGGCTTTCAAAAAAGCAGGTAAGAATAGGGGCAATAAGTAATAGCCGAGGCTAGATAAGACGCCCAGCCGAATTACTTGCTGGTTGGCATGTGTGTATTGCCTAATTTGCTTATTAAAGTAATCCTTCTCGTTTTCGAGCGCCGTCAAATATTGATAATAAGTCCGCCCAGCCGTGGTCAGTCGCAGTGGCGTGACTTCACGATTGATGATGGTGACGCCCAATTCTTTTTCAACATTGCGGATGCTTTGGGTGAGGTAAGGTTGTGAAATGTAGAGATCTTTAGCCGCCCGGGTAAAATTGCCGTGCTTGAGCAACACATCTAAAAACCGTCGCATTTCGCTAGAATCTGATTTTGGCATAAAGCGCCTTCCTCTCGCATTGTGATTAGGTGAGTATTCGTTTGATTGCTGATTTGGTCATGTTGAGTTAGTTGCATCGCCATAAGGACGTTCAAAACATGTTCAATAAGTTCTGTCAACATCCTGGCGATAGTGGCTAAATAGCATTATGACCAACCATTTTAACATGATTAATTTTAACGCGAATCGTCGACATAGTAAATTTGTTATCGGGGTATAGATAAATAAATATTTCACAAGCGGAGCGCTTTCACGTACACTAATCAGTATTAAGAGTGGCCAATCATTCAATAGCTACTCGTCGAAAACGACTGTTTAAATCATCCTGAAAGGATCTGAAATTATGAAATTTGTTGGGATTGTTGGGACGAATGCAACCAAATCGACCAACCGGCAGTTACTGCAATATATGCAACGGCATTTTCAGCAACAAGCCACGATTGAAATTTGTGAAATAAAAGATTTACCGGCTTTTAATGAACCGGAAGACCGAACAGCACCAGTAGCAATTCAACAGCTCAGTGATAAGATCACCGCAGCAGATGGCGTGATCTTTGCCACGCCGGAGTATGATCATTCAATTCCGGCCGTACTAAAAAGTGCAATCGAATGGCTGTCATATACCACGCGGCCGTTAATTAATAAACCAGTTATGATTGTTGGGGCCTCGAACGGCTCACTGGGAACCTCACGCGCTCAAGCGCACTTACGCCAGATTTTAGAGGCGCCGGAATTAAAAGCACTGGTGATGCCAAATATTGAATACTTACTAGGCCGTTCACTACAAGCTTTTGATGATCAGGGCGACCTGACTTATCCGGATAAAGTTCAGGAATTAGACAATGCGTTTGGCGAATTCATTGATTTTGTAGATTTAACGAATAAAATCATGCCGTCGAGTCAGTTTTTCGAAAAGAGTAAGCAGTTCTCGTGGCGGCAAGTGACTGGGGAGGAATAAACATGAAATTTGTTGGAATTGTTGGAACGAATGCTCAGCATTCGTACAATCGGATGTTGCTGGAATTTATGCAACGACATTTTGCGACACAAGCCGAAATCGAAATTTTAGAATTGACTGATGTCCCGATGTTTGATGAATCGAATGATCAAACTGACAGTACCATCATTCAAAACTTTGCCACTAAAATTGCGGCGGCTGACGGGGTTATCATTGCCTCACCGGAACACAATCATTCCGTGCCTTCCGCGTTGAAAAGCATTATTGAATGGTTATCATTCAAAATTCACCCATTAGATGGTCAAGCAGTAATGATTGTTGGGGCTTCATACAGTGTCCAAGGATCGTCACGCGCGCAACTACACCTGCGCCAGATTTTAGACGCTCCCGGTGTTAACGCCAGTGTCATGCCCGGTTCAGAATTCTTATTAGGTCGTGCCCAAACGGCTTTTGACGATCAAGGTAATTTAAAGGTGCAAGGGACGGTTGATTTTCTGGACAGTTGTTTTGCAAAGTTTCAGAAGTTTGCGACCATCGTCGCCGAGATGCGGGCACCAGAAGCGCTTAGCTTTGCCCCGGGTACTTATCAGGTGACGGCCACTGGACATAATGGCGAATTGCCAATGCGAGTGACCCTCTCCGCTGACCGGATTGAAAATATTGAAATTGATACCAGTAGTGAAACGCAGGGGATTGCCGATGTGGCTTTTGAACGCATTCCCAAGGAGATTATTGCGGGTCAAACGCTCGCTGTTGATGCGATTTCCGGGGCTTCAATTACCAGTCATGGTGTTATCGATGGGGTCGCTCGTGCGGTCAAAGAAGCTGGTGCCAATCCTGATGATTTGAAGAAACGGCGTGCGACTAAGCAGGTCGCTCAACCTGCTGTCAAAGAAGTGACGACTGATGTCGTAGTGGTTGGTGCTGGTGGGGCTGGTATGACGGCAGCGGCCAAAGTGTTACAGGCTGGTCATCAAGCCGTTGTCCTAGAAAAATACCCAGCTGTCGGTGGTAATACCGTTCGCGCTGGGGGGCCCATGAATGCGGCTGATCCGGATTGGCAACGACAGTTTGTAGCTTTGCCAGGTGAAAAGCAAACGTTGAAGGATCTGAGTGAGCGTGATGAAAGTACAATTGCACCTGAATATCGGGCTGATTTCCGTAAATTGAAACAGCAGATTGACGCATACCTGACTGCCAATACCAATCAAAAGGGCACCTTATTTGATTCAACCTTGTTACATCGGATTCAAACTTATTTAGGTGGTCAACGGACTGATTTGAACGGTCAAGAGATTCACGGTCAGTATGATTTGGTAAAAGAATTGACGGATAACGCCCTGGATTCAGTCAAGTGGTTACAATCGATTGGTGTGAAATTTGATGAAAGCCAAGTGACAATGCCAGTTGGAGCCATCTGGCGGCGCGGGCATAAGCCAATGGGCGATCTAGGGTTTGCTTACATCAAGACTTTACGGGCCTTTGTTGAACAACAGGGTGGTACGATTATGACGGAAACGCCGGTAAAAGAATTACTGGTGACAGATGGGCAAGTTCGTGGCGTCATTGCGACTAATGCGGCTCATGAAAAAGTTATTGTCCATGCTGATGCGGTGATTTTAGCTTCTGGTGGTTTCGCAGCGAATACTAAAATGTTACAAAAGTACAATACGTACTGGACGGCCATCGACGATGATGTCAAGACGACTAATTCCCCCGCAATGACTGGTGATGGAATTCGGCTAGGGACTAGTGTTGGTGCAGCATTAGTTGGGATGGGCTTCTCACAAATGATGCCGGTATCTGATCCGGAGACCGGCGAATTATTCAGTGGGCTCCAAGTGCCACCGGCAAACTTTGTGATGGTAAACCAGCAAGGAAAACGGTTCGTCAATGAGTACGGCAGTCGTGATGAGTTAACTCAGGCGGCCATTGATAATGGGAGTCTCTTCTATCTAATTGCCGATGATGAAATTAAAAAGACGGCTTACAACACGACACAAGCTAAAATTGACCAGCAGGTGGCGAATGGGACCTTGTTCCGTGCTGATACTTTGACAGATTTAGCGCAACAAATTGGCATGGACCCGGCAGCCCTGACCAAGACGATTGCGGATTACAATCGTTACGTTGATGCCGGCGAGGATCCTGAATTTCATAAGACGGCCTTTGATTTGAAAGTTGCCGTGGCACCATTTTACGCAACGCCGCGTAAACCAGCAACCCACCACACGATGGGGGGCTTGAAGATTGATCCGGATGCTCACGTTTTAAATACGGACGGTCAGATTATCGACGGGCTATACGCGGCGGGAGAAGTAGCCGGTGGAATTCACGCGGGTAACCGGCTAGGTGGTAACTCGCTTAGTGATATCTTTACGTTCGGTCGAATCGCGGCGGCTCATGCTGTTGCTGAGCACGTTGATCCGGTGACGGCCTAAGGCAATTATTAAGTCGCTACGTTGGTTGAGTCGTGTTAGTGTATAATCGACCGTAGAGAGAAGCAGATCGACAAGGGAGATTATCACATGCAAAAACCAATGCCAGTCGCGGTGACGAACATTGCGGACAATATTACGCACCAACCAGCTTATATGACGATTGTTTTAAATGATCACAAGTATTCGACCGCGCGCAAAAAGACGCCGTTTATCTTGAAAGCGTTGAATGAGGGCGCGGCTGCTCATGGGCGTTTGACGATCACGCCTAGTCGGCTGAGTTTGGCCGATGAGCGCGGCACAGTCTTTCAAACCTTGGCGCCAATACCCACAGTCATCACGGACGTCGAGCTGGGATTGTATCGCTCAATCGTGCGGCAACTTGGTAATGGCGTACGAATGAAGGCCCGTTACACATTGGCGGTGACGTTGACCAGCGATACCGCTACTTATCAGATGTTAAATACCGATTTGTCAGTGTTGAAACCGCTGTTGGCTTGGATCACCGACTTTCATCTTCACTTAACCGATTCGTTACAATTGGCAACCAGTGACATAGACTGGCCCAATTTGACGGCTGATCAATTTGAAGCATTGACAAAGGGCACCCCGTACTTTGCTTGGCAACAGACGATTGGGGCCCACTGGTAAGTAAAATTAAGAACTACAAAATATGAAGCCAGACTTTCGATAATAGTCGAAAGTCTGGCTTCGTTTTTTATTATAAAATTTCACCGATAAAGTCGCCTTTAGGTAATTGTTGGAAGTCGTAAGTTTCAAAATCACTCACTTGTTTGGTATACCAGTGTAAGCTTTCGGTAATCATCAGGTTGACGGCCTCATCTTTTTCCTGCAAGGCGATGATGGGCAAGTCGCGCATGGTAGCCACACCTAGCTCGTAGGCGGTACCAGAATCTAAGTTTTTGGCTTCAAAGTCTAAGACAGTCACGATGACTTGCGCGGCCGCAATTTGGGCCATGTCACGGTGGAAAATTTCGGTCGCCCAAGTTTTGGTGAACTGTTCGGCTTGAGCGTCCTGGTGTAGACGTGGTGAATAAAAATCCGTGACCGTTGGATTTTTTGCTAAAGCTTCCTCAAGTTGTGTGACCCGCGTCACTTGTTCGGGACTGAAAAACGGACTAGCAATATAAATTTGTGCCATGAAGATACTCCTTAAAGTTAATTTAGTAAAAAGACTAATGGCTTAATTTTAGAGATTTTGGGGGTCAACGTCAATTTGTTTTTAACTACTAGCTTGTGGCCACAGATCAATCCGGTCAAGTTCCGAAGGCAGTAACGTTACCACAAACGAGCGAGAATCACCAGAGCTTGCTCATTGCAATACTTGGACTTGCCTTATTGTTGTTGATGCTTGTATGGTTACCAGCTAAATAAGTTATTGTTTGACTGAAATTAGAATGCAATGGATTTAGAGTTATACAGTGGGGTTTCAGAAATTATGAAGGCCCATTTTTGTGAGCTTAAATGAATTGTTGTGGTTAATAATAAGTCCGTCACTTAATCTTAAATAAACCGGTTTTGAAGATTCGGTTGGAATTCTGAATGGTTCGTAACACAAGGTTATTTCCGCATTTTCTTTGTACCGGTTCGTAATAATGGGTGGTACTAGCACGGGGGTTAAGTTCGGATAATTTGTTAATGGTTGGTACCGAAATCGTTGCTTTGTTTGAATTGCGAGGAAGATATTGGTACTATCAATTTGAACTATTGAGCTGTGTGACCACTGACAGTTGCCTAGGTCAATGGTTGGATGATTGAGATAAATAATTACAGTAATAGTCGTAAGCTTGCCTTTGAGGATTGTGGGTGTCAGGCATTAATGATTATAAAATTAGTCGTGGATAGTTGTGGGGGCAGATATTCTGCGTTATTAATGATACCGGAATGTTTTTCGTTAAGTGTCTAATTTGGGCCACAATCGAATGGCGCTAATGATACCGAAAGTTGCAATTATAATTGTTATTTCGTAAAACTATTTGAGTCATATTGGGGGAATTAGCATGCAAAATCCACGGTTAACCATTATTGTGCCTTGCTACAATGAAGAAGCGGTGTTACCTAAGTCTGCACACATCTTGGATGGTATCTTGACGGATCTGATCCAACACAAACAGGTCAATGCGGCAAGTAAGTTATTATTTGTTGACGATGGTAGTCAAGATAAGACTTGGAAACTGATTAAGTCGTTGGAAAAACAGTACTCAACCGTGACGGGTCTTAAGTTTAGTCGTAATTTTGGTCATCAAAACGCGTTGATGGCTGGGATGCAGGTCGCCAGTCCGACTGCTGAAATAGTCATTACGATTGATGCTGATTTGCAAGATGACCCACAGGTGATCCCAGAAATGGTGGCACGCTATCGTGCTGGTAGTGATATTGTATTAGGTGTCCGCAATGATCGAAGTAGTGATTCACTTTTCAAACGATGGACCGCGGACGGCTTTTATCGGCTAATGAAGCGTATTGGTGTGCAATTAGTACCTAATCATGCCGATTTCCGTTTGCTAAGTCAACGGGCAGTTCAGGCACTGTTAACCTATGAGGAAACCAATTTATTCTTGCGTGGAATCGTACCACGACTAGGTTTTCCAACAACTAAACTTTATTATCATCGCCAACCACGTTTTGCGGGTGTTTCAAAGTATCCATTACGTAAGATGGTGGCTTTTGCTTTTGATGGGATCACGTCATTTTCAATCGCACCGATTAAAGTAATTTTATTGTTCGGTATGGTGATTAGTGGCGGTAGTTTGATGATGATGCTATATGCGCTAATACAAGGATTACTAGGGACCGCAACGAGTGGCTGGTCCTCACTCATGACAAGTCTATGGTTTTTAGGTGGGATGCAATTGATTGGTATTAGTATTGTTGGCGAGTATGTAGGAAAAATTTTTGCGGAAGTCAAGCACCGGCCCCGCTATATTATTGAAACGGATGATTATACGGCAACTCAACAGCCAGCTATTGTGAATTCGCAACGGGTGCACGGATGAAGGCCGTGGTTAAGAGCGTCAATTGGCTGGCGGCCGCGGTATTGGTCGTCGCAGTTGGCATGGCGTGGTTGCAACCGATTCACTTCTTCGGCAACCCGGACTGGGCGTCACCGGTCGTTCAATTAGCCATGGTTCTGGGATTATTGGTCATGACGATGGCTGGCCGGCAGGTGCTCAAACAGTTATCATCTCGTCAGTATCGTTGGCTGTTGATTGGGCTGGTCGGCTTAATCGCCATCGTGCAAATATTGATTGCCACTAGTTTTGTTGACGTGGCGCGGGCCGACCCGTTTTTCGTTCGGCAGCAGGCACTGTTATTAGCGCAGGGTAGCCATCATTGGCAACATTATTTTATGATTTATCCCAATAATGTGAATTTTACGTTATTAGTTGCGAATCTGCTCAAGCCATTATTGAAACTGACGCAGACGCCCTGGGTATTATTAAATGTCATCCGATTTATCTGGATCGATACCGGACTAATCAGTGGGTTATATTTACTAAACCGTTGGCGTTACTGGCAACCGGGGGCGGTCTCATTTAGTTTGTTGTGGCTCGTCAGTGTTCCCGTGGCCGCATTTGGACTATTTGCATATACGGACGCCCTCGTTTTGCCACTACTTCCAGACAGCTTGGCCTTGCTCACACTCGGACTAAGCTTAACCGGCTGGCGTCGTTGGGGCGTTTTGATTGGTGATGGGTTATTGGTGGCCGTGGGCGTGGTGATGAAGACTAATCTCATTGTGCTCTGGCTCACTCTCGTATTGATGGGGATCATCTTGTGGTGGCAACGACAATTCAGTGGTCGGCAAATGTTAGGCTGGCTCGTTAGTTTAGTGATGACACTCGGGGTGATGTTTGCGGTGATGCGAACTGCCCAACAGCAAGCGGGTTATACGCGCCAAGCTGATGCCGCCTTACCGGCAACCAGCTGGATTGCGATGAGCTTGAACCCCCAAAGCTCGGGTGAGTACCGACATGGCGATTTTGCGCGCGTTAATCAGATGCCAACTGCGGCGGCCAAGCGCCAACAGACCCAGCAAATAATTCAGCAGCGGTTACATCAGATGGGCGTTACGGGGACCCTCGTACATTTACTCAAAAAGATGCGGGTCTTCTGGGCGACTGGCGATTTTGATAGCTTTAAGTTGACCACCCAGTGGATTCGTGCGCCCCGCTGGTATTTGAATCATCAACGCCAGCTTCAATTTTGGCTGGTTCTAATGACGCAAACGATTTACCTGACGATGCTGGTGCAAGCAATCGTGACTTTGATGAAGCGGCGCGAGTGGGCCGTGACGTTCGTCGCCCTGGCAATTCTCGGTTTAACGGCTTTTCATGTCGGACTTTGGGAAGTAGAAGGGCGCTATGCGTTGCCGCTATTACCGGGATTGATGCTCCTCAGTATTGTGGGTGGTCGTGAGTTGCCGGTGTGGCACCTTAACCGAGTAATGCGGCGCCAACTGACGTGGTTGGTCGTCGTATTGGCGGCAATCAGTGTGGTTAGTTTGTGGCAGACGAGTCAGGCGACGCGGATTACTGATGTGGTACGTGGCAATCAGGGAAATGGGCGTTATGTTGTGTCCACGGTTCAAAAAATTGGACCGGGTCACGCTGTTACAACGCCGTTAGCCGTTAGTGGTAAAAGTAATGTTTTACGGTTGAAGCCAGTTGCGACGCATGGGCGCGTAACAATTACCTTGACTAAGGGGGCGCATGTTGTCAAACGGTGGCGGGGCTCGGCCAATGAGCTGACCACTTTGAATTATCCGTTGACAGCGGCGGGCAACCTGCGATTAGCGATTAAAAACATTGGTCAGACGCCCGTCCGGTATGGTGTGATGGCGACCAACTACAGCCCGTTAACAGGCCGGGTGACGGCTAAGCGGCACGCGTACTTACAAGTCGTGATAAAACAGCAGTTTATTAAGCCGCACGCGTTAACAACGGGTGCCGCCAGTCTAGCAGTTGTCGGCTGTGTGGCGCTGGCGACCATTTTGGCGTTAGGTCGGTTACGGCCAGAAACTGAATAATAAAACTTGAAGCGAAAGTCTTAATAACTGGTGTTGCCAGTGTTGGGACTTTTATTTGTGGTTAAACGAAATATAATAGCCGTTAATTTGGGTGACTTATCAAGGTGAGGTGAATTCAAATGGTTCAAATTATTGCGCATACTTTAGTGACTGCCGGGCACGACGTTTTAATTTTAAAACGCAATCAGTTTGAGCGTGGGCGGCCGAATGTTGATGCCAGCTATTGGGATCTGCCCGGTGGGAGTGCATTAGCTAATGAATGACCGCAAGTAGCGGCCAAACGCGAGTGTTGGGAAGAGACAGGCTTGAAAGTTCAAACTGAGCGCGTTATTTGGGAAGATGCCACCTTTGACAAGGCTAAAAATCAGGTGTACACGCGTTTAGTGTATAGCACACAGGCATTCGTTACTAGACCGGCAATCAACTTAGAACTTACTGAACATATGGCCTTTCTTTGGATGAAACCTGAATTAATTTTGACTAATATAAGAATTGTGTCCTATCTAAAACCGATATTAACGCGACTGGTTTAGCAGTTACGGCGACCATTAAAACAACAATCGGACTGCCTAGCAGAATAGCTTGGCAGTCCGATTGTTTTGATTGACACGATTCTAATGGTGGCGATATCGTTGACGCCAAAGAATGAAGCTAAGTCCACTTATGATTGAAATCAGTAGTCCGCCCAGCAATCCCGGGACGTGGTAAGTTAGCTGAATCTGATTCTTACCGGGCTGAATCGGTAGGGCTAACATCCCACCAATGACCGTTTTAGGAGTAACTTTGACGCCGTTGACCGTGGCGCGCCACCCCTTGTCGGCTGGAATAGCAACGTAGAGCCACTTTTGCTTGGAGCGATTGGTGACTTGACCACTGACCACGGTATGAATGCCCGAGACGTGGTAAGTCGGTGTAAAACGCGTGGATAGCAGTTGCTGTTTGACTTGGTTGAACCGGGCTTGATCCAGGCTGGCGATGTGGACATGGGTGCCAAGCGTTGGTTGGGTACGTTTGACCGTTAACGTGACGACAGCGCCTTTGTCAAAATAACCTAGCGATCGGAGCACTAACTCACCGTTGGCATTAAACTTAGTCGGGACTAAGTGACCGTTGACCCGCATCGTGGTGTATTTTGTTTGACGAGTCGTGTCGTTATAATACAGCGTCCCGGTGCGTGTCATCCTTAATTTAACCGTATGCAAATACGGATAGCGTTTGGCCTGTGAATCTTGGATGACGTGATCTGAGAGCGTCGTGGCGTTGCCAAAATAGGCGCGTTTCGATGGCCGCAAACTTTGTAAGAGGCGTTCTTGATTGATAATGGCACTATTCTGACGAAGCTTTAACTGTCTAAATGCTGTTGGCACGGCAAACCCTAACCCGTTTTGACTACGGAGCCGCGTTGTCGCTTGACCCACGGCGTTTAATTGCACAGCGCATTTTACATCTAAGAGTAAATCAGTGACCGGATTTAGGCCTTCTGAACTGACACGCCGGGCGTTTTTAGAAAATAGCCCAAGTGACTTCAACATGAGACGTGTTTGGTTCGCAAAAGTTGAACTGTAGTAGGTAATATCGTGAAAGTTAAATAACATCGGGTCGTTGTAATTACGATACTTGCTATCATAATTGTAGGCCTGATTGATTAGCGTATTTTGATTTTCAACGCGGTATAATTGACCATCAGGATCGTTGACGGCTTGCATTTGGCGGTATTCGGTTCGATAGGCAGTTACAAATTTAGCCTGATTCCCTAGTGGTGACTTCGCCATCATGAGGGTACTGTTAGTCCCTAATTCTAAGGCGACGATACCTGCCAAGCTGAGCGTTTGCCACCGCTTCGCCGTTGCGAATAAGGCAATTGCGGTTAAGATGACAGCGACTAAGCTGAGCGCCAGCGTTGAAGTTGTTAAGGGGTGCTTAGCAGTTCGTTGGGCAAACCAGCCTAATATCAGCGCACTGACCATGAGTGTCGGTAACAACCATTGCCAGCGCAAGGCGATCCGCCGGGGGCCTGCTAACCAGGCTTCAAAAGCGATCATGATCAAGACAAAGCTAAAGAAAAAAGCATTGCGGTATGGAAAGCCAGCGGGCGTTTGAAACATGTGCCAAATCGTATCTAAGGTACGAATGTCCATACTCAAGAAGAGTGCAAGTAATAGTCCGAAGCTATGCCATTTGTGAGCTTTAGTCAAGTTGGGCTGCACCCAGAAACTTAGGGCCAGCAAGACGACCAGACTACTGCTGAAGACGGTTGGTGCGTGTACGAGCCGAGTCGTAAAATTGGCGGCACCTAAGCCAAATTGACTCAAAACAGCTAAACCGAATTGTGGGACCGGTAAGTAGCTCGATAATTTGACCGCAGATTTAGCCGTGGTCAGCATGCCTAAACCAGTGGGGATCAGGACAAACATCGTGCTTAACCCACTGAGTAGCATGGTGACCACGACGTGCCGAATTAACGAAAATTGATGACGAACAGTTTGCCAAAGACTGTCCTGAGGGCGTTTGCGTTCAAATAGTTGATAAATAAAATAGTAAATCACAAATAGGCAAGTCATATAGCCTAAGTAGTAATTGGTGACGATACTGACCCATAACCAGCCGAAAAAGCGCCCGGGATGACTAGGGACTGTCTGAAAACTAAAAATTCAGGTATAATCTGAGGAAAAACGAATCGAGGCATTCCGATGACAACACCTAAACGA
>NZ_JBMNVY010000022.1:0-46069 GCF_049745435.1 Lactiplantibacillus sp. YT640 | reverse complement strand
AACCTTTTCTGCCCATAGAAAAACTCCTCCTTAGGTAGGCAAGCTTTGATTATTTGCTTGTCTACCCAAAGAGGAGTATATCCAACAGCGCTAGTTTTGATTAATGACAGTTAGTTAGTCGTTTTTTTAGACAAACGGGTTGCAAGCAACAAACCGGCGAGCGCTAAAATAAACGTAAAGTAGAACCCGTAATGGGCACCGTTGACGAACGCGCTAGCAGCTTGATGACCCCCATTGGCGTAGTAAGAAGCTTGGCCAATGCCTAATAAGCTCGTTGCAATCGCGGTTGAAATGGCACCAACGACTTGCTGTAGTGTGTTCATGATTGTACTACCATCGGCGGCAATTGGTCCCGTTAAGGAATTTAAACCATGCGTCTGTGAAGGGGACATCGCTAATGGCGCCCCAATCATTAAGATAACGTGGGCCAAAATAACGTACCACGTTGCACTCTGCGTGGTTGTCAGTGCCAACATGAGGGCACCAACCATTGAAATCAAGAACCCCAGCATTGCTGGAGTGCGGGCGCCAATCGAGTCATATAAGCGACCCGAGACGGCCGACACAATTGCGTTCATCAAGCCACCGGGTAACATGATGACCCCAGTCAAGGCAACGGGAATCAACAGCCCCTTTTGAATGTACATTGGGAGTAAATACATGGCTGATAAGATAATCCCAAAGTTAATCATAACGAGGCATGCGCCAACCCGAAAACCAGGGATAGCAAATGTCTTAAGGTTCAGAATTGGCGATTCCATGGTGAGTTGTCGATGGGCATACCAAGCCAGAATAACCAGTCCCAAAATTAAGGCACCTAGTACAGCGGGCGACCCCCAACCTTGATCACTAGCAAGACTAACGCCAACAACAAGGCTACCAAAGCCAACCATTGAAAGTAAAATGGATAAGAAGTCCACTTTCGGCCGGGTTACTTTCGCAATGTTTTTAAGTGAAGTGACGGCAAAGATAAAGGCAATAATCAAGAATGGGATAAAGAGCCAAAAAATCCACCGCCATGAAGCTAGTCCTAAGATGGCTCCAGCAATCGTTGGACCCACGGCCGGTGCGAACATGATGACTAAACCGACCATCCCCATAGCTGCCCCTAATTTGTAGGGTGGAAAAATCTGCATAGCCACGGTAAACATGAGTGGTAAGATCAGGCCAGTTGCGATACCTTGAATCATTCGACCGAATAATAACACGCCAAAGCCAGGCGCTGAAGCCGAAATAATCGCACCAACGGCGAAGTCAATCAGGGCAAATAAAATCACTTGGCGGGTCGTAAACCATTTGGTAATTAAGCTTGAAAGTGGAAGGACAATCCCAATCATAAGCATGTAACCGGTTACTAGCCATTGCACAGTTGCCGTTGACACGTGTAGCTGAGCCATCAATTGGGGGAGGGCAATGTTCAGTGATGTTTCACTAAACATCCCAACAAAACCACCAATTAACATCCCCATCATGGCTAGCATGGGATGGGCAACGGGAACGCGGGCCCGTTGTTTAGCTTGCGGGCTACTTTGTACTGAATCCATTATATTGTTCACACTCACTTTCCTGAATACAATGGGTTAGCATACCAGAAAATTATTTTTTTCGTAAGTGTTTTTTCTGAAAAAAGAGGATTGATTTACGGTAGTTTGAAAACCATCACTCAACTAGTGCGTCTGTGACTGCAATTGTCGGCAGTTTCATTGAGCGAGAAAGGTAGCACGTAATGGTTGTTAAAATAGTGTTTTTGTATGTAAATAGGCCACCTCAGTGTCAAACTAAGGTGGCCTATTATAGGTGGTTGCTAAGCAAAATCAGGTCTGCAGGCGGATCAGTTATGTTCAACAATCGTTATGTTTTCATCCAAGCACGATGGTTACACTTTAGCTTCGAATTGGTGTCCACATTGGGGGCAAGTTATCCGAACGCGACCATGATGACGCGGAATCCGAATCCGTTGGTGACACTGTGAACAGCGGAAAAAGCGGTATTGCCAATGCTGCTTGACCTGGTATTTTAAACGGCTGAATGGGCGAATAATCGGTGACCAAAAGCGCTGAAAGCCGCGATTGATCGCAACTTGCTGATAAATCTTTTTAGAGAACAAACGCCAGTAACTAATACCGATGAGCATCACGGCAATTAAGAGTAGCCACCCGGTGCGAATGAAAAAACTGATGACGATCAATAGTAAAGCGAGATTGTTTAAAAAGCGGTTTAACGTATCGTTTTGACCGTACCGCCCACGCATCCATGATCGTAGTCGCTGTAATAGTTTTGAGTTTGGTTTCAAATGCTGAACCCCCGTCACTAAAATAATTAATATTTAGTAGCATAACATAGTTTTTCAACAGATAAATAATACCTGTTTGTGCCACTAACGGTGTATACTTAAGCATATTACAGTAAATAGAGGGAAAAACATGTCAACACAATCACAAATCACGCAAACGCAGGTTCTCGATGCTATCAGCCGTGCGGCACTGATGTTGGAGCGCCAAGACGCAGCGCAAAGCGGGTTACAACTGTTGCTCAATGAATTTCGGCGGAGTTTATTGCAGACGAGCGGACAGGCCGCCACGACGGTATTGTATCACGGCAAAATCAAGAGTTACCTATTACAACATCCGAGCAATTATCCAGATAGCGTCGCGGCGTTATCATCATTATTAGATCATTTTGTTGCGGCTCAGTAATTAGGGCCGTTTTTTTGCGCCAATCAAGTTATTAACCTAACTAGTGATGATTTGGGTAGTGGTTAATGGCAGTCAATGTTGTTATTAGAAAGAAAATTGCGCTATGCTAGATGGTGAACCATGCGAGAGTGATAGTTGCTTTTTTACGTTTACGGTTGTAAACTACAGTTAATTTAATTCGAAGGGTGGTCAAACCATTGGAAGCACAAACTAAAATTGAAATCAGTGATGCCGAATGGGAAGTCATGCGGGTTGCTTGGACGTTGGGCAATGTCACGAGTAGTCAGGTCGCTGAGATCATGGCGGATAAGATGGGATGGAAGACAGCAACGGTCAAGACACTGCTTGGACGGCTCGTCAAAAAAGGTGCGTTACGTGCTGAAAAGAATGGTCGAGCGTTCAATTATTATCCAATGGTTGAGGAACAGCCATCGATGGATGAGGCCGTGGGCACCCTCTTCGGTCATTTATGTCAGATGCGCGTTGGTCAAACGTTGGTGGACCTTGTTAACCAAACGGAATTGAGTCAAACGGATATCGCCGCTTTACAGGCAGTATTGGCTGAAAAAGCCAAGGATGCGCCAGAAATGGTGGACTGCGATTGTGTGCCGGGGACGCGGTGTTAATGTGGTTATAAACGAATATTGAAATAACACTGAATGTCATGTTTGGATTTTCTTAATCTGAACATGACATTTTTTGAGGGAAATGATCTTAAAGATACTTGGCTAACTGAACATGGGGCATTCGTGCAGGCCTTAATCGGAACCATCAGTTATAGTGCGCCTAATGGAAGGGACTTACTTTCAAGATAGGATACTCAGAAAACAGATGAATGGCGACAAAAAGTCAAGAAAGTGTTTTTCTTGACTTTTATCGTCTACAATTGTAAACTTTAGCCATAAATTACAGATGTAGACAATCCGACTAGGGGAGGTCGCTATTATGAAAGACATGGATATGCAACACATGGCGCACCATGATTCAAATGACATGGGCGATATGGATATGGGTAACGGTGAGATGATGCACATGGGCAATCTCAAGTTGAAGTTTTGGGTAGCGTTAGTTCTGACGATTCCGATTATCATTATGAGTCCGATGATGGGGGTCAATTTACCATTTCAAATCGTTTTTCGGCCATGGTCCGATTATATCGTCGCAATTTTAGGCACAATCCTGTTTCTATACGGTGGGCAACCGTTTTTCAGCGGTGCCAAGGCGGAGGTCAAAAATCATAAGCCTGCCATGATGACGTTGATTACAATGGGTATCAGTGTGGCGTACGTTTACAGTATCTATGCTGTGGTTGCCAATGACTTGTTAAATGCAAAACCAATGGTGACCGATTTCTTCTGGGAACTAGCGACTTTGATCGTCATCATGTTGTTAGGCCACTGGATCGAGATGAATACGGTCATGAATGCGGGATCGGCGGTAGATAAACTAGCAAAACTGTTACCAAGTACGGCACATAAGTTAGTTGATGGGCAGGTCCATGACGTGGCAATTGCTGATCTAGCTAATGGTGATCAAGTTCAGGTCCGGGCTGGTGAACAAATTCCAGCTGACGGCACAGTGTTAAATGGTGCGACTAGTGTGAATGAAGCGATGGTTACTGGTGAAGCTAAGTTAGTTGAAAAACGCGCTAAGGATCAAGTTGTGGGTGGTTCAGTCAATGGTGATGGGACGTTTGAGATGAAAGTCACCGGGACTGGTGAATCCGGATACTTAGCCCAAGTCATGAAGTTAGTCAGTGACGCACAGGCGGCCAAATCGTCGCAAGAAAATATGGCGGATAAAGTGGCCGGACTCTTGTTCTACGCTGCCTTGACCGTTGCAATCGTTGCCTTTATCGTCTGGTTACTCGTGGGCAATCTGGCGTTAGCACTATCAATTGCGGTGACAGTGCTCGTGATTGCTTGTCCTCACGCTTTAGGATTGGCAATTCCATTGGTAGTGGCACGGAGTACGGCGATTGCGGCCAGCCACGGGTTACTGATTCGTAATCGGGATGCGATGGAACAAGTCAAAAAGTTGAACTACGCGTTGATGGATAAGACCGGGACATTGACAGCTGGTAACTTTAAGGTCGCTGATTATCAAAGTATCGCCGACCGGCTAACTGCGGACGCAGTCTTGGCGATGATGGCCGGTTTGGAAAATGGCTCTAGTCATCCCTTAGCTGTCGGAATTCTTGCTGCCGCTAAGGAACATCAGTTAACCCCTAAGGTTAGTCAGGATGTTCATCAGATTACTGGTGTCGGGTTAAGCGGCACGATTGATGGGCAGACGTATCAGATCGTTTCGGCAGCTTACTTGGATAAACAAAATTTAGCCTATGACCAGCAAACGTTCAATCGACTGGCAAGTGCCGGTAACTCAGTCAGTTTTTTGATTCAGGAGCAGACAGTCTTAGGTTTTGTCGCTCAGGGTGACCAGATCAAGCCGGAAGCCAAGAACTTGATCGATAGTTTGAAGGCCCAAAACATTACCCCAGTAATGCTAACCGGTGATAATCCGCAGAGCGCCCAAGTCGTTGCTAAGCAGCTCGGAATTACAGAAGTGCATGCGGGTTTATTGCCCGAAGATAAGGCTAAGCTCGTTCAACAGTATCAGGCTGATGGTAGCCACGTTATGATGATTGGCGATGGTGTTAACGATGCCCCTAGTCTGGCCCGGGCAGATATTGGCGTTGCCATTGGGTCTGGGACTGACGTTGCTATTGATTCTGCTGATATTGTTCTCGTTAAGAGTAATCCAAATGATGTGGTCGATTTCTTGGCTCTGGCCCGGCGAACGACCCGGAAGATGGCGCAAAATTTATGGTGGGGTGCTGGATACAATGTCATCACAATCCCCTTGGCTGCTGGTATTCTCGCACCACTCGGCTTTATTTTGAACCCGATGTTTGGTGCGGTAGTGATGTCATTAAGCACGGTAATCGTGGCAATTAATGCGATGACGTTACGATTAAAAGACTAAGGCAAACTGATTGGCGTAAATTAATTTGTGCAAATGTGTGTTTATAATGGGTTTAGATGCTAGAATAATAGTATTTAAATCAAGGATGTGAAACCCATGTGTACTAGTTTAACGATTCAAACCACGGCGGGTGATCAGTTTTTAGCACGCACCATGGACTTTGCTTTTGAACTTGGTGGTCGACCAGTGGCAATCCCACGGAATCACCACTTTGACAGTGTTACCAATGCGGACGGTTTTGATAGCCCGTATAGCTTTGTTGGAACGGGCCGTGACTTAAATGGCTATATCTTTGTCGATGGTGTCAATGAGCACGGGGTCAGTGCTGCTGCACTCTATTTCTCGGGACAAGCTCACTTTACTCAGCAGACTAAGGCTGGCAAGGTTAACTTGGCACCCCACGAAGTTTTAATGTGGATTTTAGGAAACGTGAAGAGCACCGCTGAATTAGGCGAACGGATTGCTGACTTGAACGTGATGGAAGCCGCCGCACCACTATTGAATATTGTGGTACCACTACACTGGATCATTAGTGACAAGAGTGGTTCTACTTACGTCTTAGAATTGGAAAATGACGGTGTTCACTACATGAAGAATCCGGTGGGCGTCATGACGAACACACCAGATTTTGAATGGCATCTCAAGAATTTGAGTAATTACGTCAACTTACAACCCGGCCCTCATCCTAGCCGTCAATACGGTGACATGACGGTGAATCCTTTCGGTCCTGGAACTGGGGCGTTGGGAATGCCTGGTGACTATACGTCAGTTGCACGCTTCGTTCGGACGGTCTTCATGCGTGAACATACGGATGCAGTAACGACTGATGCAGAAGCTGTCAACGCATTATCACACATGCTGAACTCAGTGGAGATTCCTAAGGGCGTTAAGATGCAAGATAACGGGACGCCAGATTATACCCAGTACCGCGCCTATATGAGCATGAATGAACCAGCATTTTACATGCAACCATACGCGGATCAGACGATTACGCGGGTCGAATTGACACCAGCTTTAATGACGGCCGCGCAACCGACTGAATTTGAATTAAAGACAACCCAACAGTTCCGGTTAGCAAACTAAGTTGGAATATATTAGGGTCAAAATATGAAAGCAGCACCGTTAGCATTTTATGCTAACGGTGCTGCTTTTTTTGATTCTAGGCAGAATAGCACTTTCAATGACCTATAATAATTATTCAAATTAACTTTAATAATTAAATGGTGGTACACTATATTATAGTTTAGGGATACATAACTTATACTCGATAATGATTACAAATAAGCCTTGCATTTTCTTTCTGAAAGATATAATATTTACTAGGTAATAATGATTATAAAGTATCTACGGAGGCGGCAAACATGAAAAAAAGAATGTCTTTGGCACAGCGGGTTAATATTTTGCGAGCAAGTGTCATGGGAGCGAATGATGGAATTCTATCAGTTGCCGGCATTGTTGTTGGCGTTGCGGGGGCAACCACCAATAGTTTTTCGATTTTAATATCTGGACTAGCCGGGATGTTGGCTGGGACGATTTCAATGGCCATGGGTGAATACGTCTCCGTGAATACGCAAAAAGATTCACAAAAAATGGCGATTACTAAGCAGAAGGCAGCACTTGCCGATGATTATGAAGCAGAAGCGTCGCTAGTCGTACAAAAATATGTCGATCAAGGAATCAGTAAACCGTTGGCGCAACAAGCAACCCGGGAAATGATGGCGGAAGATGCGCTGACTACGACGGTGCGTGAACGCTATGGTTTCAATCCGAACCAGTTCATCAGTCCGTATGCGGCTGGTATTGCGTCGATGATTGCCTTTCCCACTGGCTCAATTTTGCCATTAGTTTCGATCACCTTTTTCCCACCACGGGTGAAGGTGTTAGCAACGGTGTTGGCTGTCGGAATTGCATTAATGATTACGGGATACGTTGCGGCGATGCTGGGTAATGCTAATCGTCGGCGCGGAATGGTTCGTAACGTCGTTGCCGGGTTATTGACGATGATCGTAACGTACTTTATTGGTCACTTATTTGCTTAATTAAAGGGTCAAGGGGAGCGAGCTTATGCAACTGACAAGGACAAAGTCTGAGAAGACCAAACAAACGATGGATGAGAAGTTAAACTCATTACGAGCAGGTGTCTTAGGTTCTAATGATGGTATTTTAACCGTTGTGGGGGTGCTGTTTAGTGTGGCGGCCGCCACGACTAATCAGTTCACGATTTTTATTGCTGGATTATCTGATTTATTAGCCTGTGCTTTTTCGATGGCGTCAGGAGAATATGCTTCGGTCAGCACGCAGAAGGACACTGAAAAAGCCGTGGTTGAAAAGGAGCGGCAATTGCTGAAGACGGATTTTGAGGGTGAATTGCATGCTGTTCAACGCCACTATATGACTCTTGGCGTGACGGAAGAGACGGCGATGGCGATTGCACGCGATTTATTAACTAAAAAACCATTGGCAACCGTTGTCAGCATCAAATATGATATGCAACTAGGACACTATATGAATCCTTGGGATGCAGCGTTTGCATCGCTATTCTCAGCGTCAGCAGGAGGCGTCTTCCCGTTGCTCGCGATGACGTTTGCACCGGCTCATTGGCAGTGGCCGGCAACAATTATCGCGGTGTCCGTTGCCGTGGCCTTAACAGGATATTTATCGGCCGTATTAGGTAAGGGCAATGTGAAGACGGCGGTGATTCGCAACGTGCTCGTTGGGATCGTGACGATGTTCATTCACTACTACGTTGGGACGCTCTTTTAAGTACTTCTGTCTTGGTCAGTTCGGACTAGGGATTGTCAACAGTGAAACAATAGCTAACCAAACGGCACTTGAAGTACGGTGTGCTGGAAACGGCATCAGTATGGGCGCAAATTGTTAGGATCGGTACGAACTTAAATAGCACTGGGGCGGGCAATTACTGTAGTTACCTGCCCCAGTGCTATTTAGTTGAGGGCGGTTTCCGTGTAATTGCGCACAATTAGTAATAAAAGTTCGGATTTATCGTTGCTTATAGATGATAGAACTTGATTATGATAAAGATTACTGAATCTTCCTAAAAAACAACGCTCGATTTTCAGTGAGTTTTAATTAAGTCTCGGTATAATATTGCCATTAATTAAATTGAGGTAGAGCGAAATTGAAAAATATGACAACTAACCGTTATATGAAGGGCATCATGTGGGCGATGTTGGCCTCGACCCTGTGGGGAGTCTCAGGTACAGTGATGCAGTTCGTATCACAAAACCAAGCCATCCCGGCTGATTGGTTCTTATCTGTAAGGACGTTATCTGCTGGAATCATTCTGTTAGCGATTGGATTTGTGCAACAGGGTACCAACATCTTCAAAGTCTTTAGATCTTGGGCGTCGGTTGGACAATTAGTGGCATACGCGACAGTGGGATTGATGGCGAATATGTATACTTTTTACATCAGTATTGAGCGCGGAACAGCCGCTGCCGCCACTATTTTACAATACTTAAGTCCTTTGTTTATTGTACTAGGAACGTTGCTGTTTAAACGGGAACTGCCTTTACGGACTGATTTAATTGCGTTTGCGGTCTCCTTGTTGGGGGTGTTTTTAGCAATCACTAAGGGTAATATTCATGAGTTGGCGATTCCGATGGATGCACTCGTCTGGGGAATCCTTTCGGGGGTAACAGCGGCCTTGTACGTAGTCTTGCCGCGAAAGATTGTAGCCGAAAATTCACCGGTCGTGATTCTTGGTTGGGGGACATTGATTGCGGGAATCCTATTTAATTTATATCACCCAATTTGGATCGGTGCACCAAAAATTACACCAACGCTAGTGACTTCAATTGGCGCCATCGTTTTAATCGGGACGATTTTTGCTTTCTTATCGTTGCTACATAGTCTACAGTACGCGCCGTCTGCGGTGGTCAGTATTGTTGATGCCGTCCAACCAGTAGTGACTTTTGTACTAAGTATTATTTTCTTAGGCTTACAAGTGACATGGGTCGAAATCCTCGGCTCGTTATTGGTGATTGTCGCGATTTATATCTTGCAGCAGTATCGGAGTGATCCGGCTAGTGATTAGTTGTAATGATAGTTATCATTTTTGTTTAGTGAGGGCCCTTGAATAAGGGCTCAGCAGGACTTGACCATTTGTGAAATGACCAAAAATAAAAGCTGCGTGTCAGAATTTTAACATTCTGATGCGCAGCTTTAATCATAATTTGAGTAGATTAAAGTTATCTTGGGGGACGATGGTTGGTAAGTTGTGCTACGCCAACACCAGTTTCCGGGCGGGGGCGTGCATTTTAATAACTTCGGCACCCAGGTCAATATAAGGCTGACCTTCCGCAATCAATCCGAACTTCTCGTAAAACTTCTGGGCGTGCGTTTGGGCATCGATTTCAATGGTGGCGGCGCTGTAATGCACTTTAAGAATTGCCATGACGTGATTCATGAGTTGCTTGCCAAGGCCCGTCCCACGATAGCAACTGTCAGTCGTTATCCGGCCGAACGAAACGACCCCAGCATGTTCGTAAATTCGTGCATAAGCGACGAGTTGCCCCTGATCGTAGGCGAAGACGTGACGCGCGTCCAAGTCAGTATCATCAGGGTCTTGGTAAGACCGATCTTGTTCTTTAATAAAGGTCTTGGCACGAAGTTGATAAATATCGTGCAGTTGGGTGGTGGTTAGACCATTAAATTGCTTAACGTACCATTTCAAATTCAAGTGAAAGCCTCCTTGAAAACTGAAGAATATCGCCAGTTATTTTCAAATTGAGTCTATAATTTAACACTTGTATTTTTGACCGTCAATTGCAAAGACCCGCGATTTATCAATGGTTACAGGTATTACTTTTGATGAAAAAAACATGAGAACGGATTGCTGGTTATACCAGTGAATTGATAGCTTGATTATCAGTCATCGTTAGTTAACTGTCTAGATATTATCATTTTTCTCATAATTTGATGGATAATAAAAGAACCACCACGCATTGCCTATTGTGGTGATTCTGGTTGATCTTTAAATTGTTTTTTTGACGGCCTGGTAATTAATTAATACCAAGCAGGTTTGTCACCATCGGTATTAGGTTTGTTAACACCTAAAGACGTGCGAATGTTACTTGTGGGATCTTGGGTTAATTTAACGACGAGTGCCGCAATGCTCTTACGAGAAACTTCAGTTCCCTTAAACGGATCGTGTCGCTGGGTTATTTCGTAGTCGATTTCGTCCTTATTAGTCAACCACGCAGGGCGAATGATTGTGTAGTCGAGATCGGAATTTTCTAGGACTTCAGCCGCGGCGTAGTAGCGCGTCAGGTAGCTACCCAACGTTGCGTTGTTCCATTGACCGAACTTGCCGGGAACTTCGTCATAGATCCCTAAAGTTGAGATCCAAATGAGCCGTTTGAGGCCGCTGGTATGCATGGCTTTTAACACGGTTTCAGCCTGCTGTTTGATGTTTTGACCAGCCAAATTAGCATAAACGACATCTTGTCCCGTCATCGCCTGGGTTAATTTGGCTTCATCAGTCGTATCACCATCGATAATCGTCACCCGGTCAGATTGTTGGTCTGCGACCCGGCTACTATTACGTAAGTAAAGTGTCAAATTATCAGTTGTGTTGGCTAAAAATTGCTGTTCGGCTAAACGAGCAATTTGGCCCGCAGCCCCTAAGATCAATACATTTGTCATATAATCCCCTCCTGAACATATTAACTGTAAACTTAATTATTACAGAATTCAAGTAAGCAGTTTCAAAAAAGTTAAGCAAATTTGTGCCACTTTTTGAATTTAGACTTATAATGAACATGTAGCGAAGTTGTACTTCGCTGTCCAAGATAAAAGAGGCGATAATCATGGCACAAAAGCTTAGCAAGGAACAAAAAAAGGCTATGATTCAAAAAGCCGAAGAAGAACGTGCAAAGCATCCAAAGAAGAAGAGTGGCGTTTCCGGTTTCGAAACGATCGATGAAGATGCTAAAAAGTTATCTAATAACTAATAATTAGCGTGATTCTTCAGTTAGGGCGAGACATTGGTCGCGCCCTTTTATTTTGTCCAAAATGAGTGCACGGGATCGCCTGGTGATGATTGACTGGTTCGAGCAAAATTGCAGTTGGCACGGAGACTGATGGTCGGTTGTTAGCAGTGCTATGACAGCCATCCATTTGAATAGCTGTCACAGCAGTCTTGCAGTATAATAGCGGTAATTAATGATGGGGGTGACGCAAATGGATCAATTTACAGTGTTTATGGCGCAGCTTGATAAGACGTTGGCACAAGAGCAATTATCGTCTACTGATCTGGTGTACGTGCCAGTAACCTTTAGCTTCCATAATCAGCGCTTACAGGTTGCCATTAATATGCTCCAAACTTCATTTAATCAGGGTAATAATGTATTTGGGGTGCCTGATATTCTGGATCGAATCAGAATGTTGGTCGGTTTGGAATTAGCTGATCGCCCGCAGTCTCGCTGGCCTACGAAGATAACGACCCAGCAACTAACAATCACGCCACATAAAATGGTCAGGGTGATCCCAGTTGATATGCGGGCATATCAAGTGGAGTGATTTAGCACTCTAATACGGAGAGTGCTAAATTGTTGCAATCTTGATGAAAGTGCTTATTATTAATGATGTAAACAAATTGAAAGGGTGATTTCATAATGGCTAACGATATGATGAATTGGCACAATGATTTATTTGATCGGTTGAATGACTGGACTAAGATGGACGATTTGGTTAATGGATTCGGTCGGACATTCTTAAATGCTGGTAGTCATGGGTCGGTCCTAAAGACTGATATTAAAGAAAATGACGATCAGTACACGATGAAAGTCGATGTTCCTGGAATCGATAAACAGAATATTGCCTTGAAGTATCGGGATGGCACATTATCGATTGCTGTAAAACGCGATAGTATTAGTGATGAAAGCGATAAAGATGGTAATATTATCGCGAGCGAACGTCAAACTGGTCGCTTTGGCCGGCAGTATTCTTTACCCGACGTTGATGTTGACAAGATCGAAGCACGATATGAAAATGGGGTGTTGCAGTTAACTTTGCCAAAGAAGGCAGCTGCGGATACCCATCATATTGAAATTCAGTAATGGTTTATATGACGACTTGCCGCGATTGGTGGCAGGGCGTCTTTTTATTGTATTTATAGTGGATGAAACGGTTACAAAAATTTGTAAATTTTTGATGAAATCTGGAGTCAGATACTCACATCTTTGCTGGATTTCTGGTACAATTTAATCCTATCGATATATCAATTGAACTGAATATTGATAATGATAGGATATGTTTGTTGTCGGATTTGTAAGAAAGTAGGAATGCGTGATGACGGAAGGTTTTAGACCGAGTCACCCTAAGATTGAGATTGACGATGATCCTGGAATACGGGCTCAAATCGAAGCTTTGACTGGTGAACTCTCACAACAACAATTGGCTAAATGGGCGTTAATTATCGCCAAGAAAGCCTTGCAGTATGTTGATAACCAACAGAAATATGATCGACAATTGCGACTCGCAATTGATGCTAATGAATTGTGGCAAGTTAATCTTGTTAGTGGCTACCAGGTACGGCAGGCACTGGCACGATTGACTAAGTTAAGTGCAACGACGACGAGTTCCATTGGTGCGGCGGCACTGGACTGCGTTCGCTGGGCCGTAGCTTCCGCAGATGCGGATGAAAATGCGCTGCGGGCCTCGGACCAAGCAATTAAATTGGTTAATTTAACGCAACCAAATGACATGGTTGCGGTCACTGCCGAGCGTCAGTGGCAGTACGATCAGTTAGCTGGATTAGCAGCTAACATTCAGCAGGGGTTACGCCGTATGCTATAATCTTCACAGAGATTAAATTAGGTGGGGATATTTTATGGCAACGGTACATGCAGAAGCAAAGGCGGAGTTGTTACGTCAGTATCAAGAAATTGTAACGAAGTATTTAACGAATATTTCGGAAACAGTGGACGTGAAGGCGCATTTTGAATTAAAAAACGAACCAGGATTTAATTATTTTGTGGATTATTTGTTTTTAGCCAATGTTTGTTACCAAGCGAGTCTGGATATTTTGAATAATGAAGATCAAAAATATCCAGATATTAATAAGCGGCTAGCAGAGGTCATCTTAAAATACCCCGAGTATTTGACATTGGCCGTTTTCAATGCCGATTTCCAGGATGAAAGTGTGACGGATCACTACGAAAAAACACTCGTAGATTTGGCTAACACTTTGGATTAATTTGTAAATAAGGTGGTCACGAACTTCGGATAGACGAAGCCTCGTGGCCTTTTTTGGAGGGTTAGTAATGATTGAATGGGATGCGGCAACAATTAAAGATTTTCAGACGACGCTATTAGATTGGTTTGATCACGAAGGCCGCGATTTACCATGGCGACATGACCATGAGCCTTACCACGTCTGGGTCTCTGAAATTATGTTACAGCAGACGCAGGTTCAAACTGTGATTCCTTATTATCAGCGCTTTATGGCACTTTTTCCAACGGTAGCGGACCTAGCTGCCGCACCTGAGTCACAGTTGTTAAAGGCGTGGGAGGGCCTGGGTTATTATTCACGTGTCCGCAATATGCAACGGTGTGCCAAACAATTGTTAACCGATTACGATGGACAGTGGCCTCAAACTGCCGCTGAGCTGACGGAGTTGATTGGGATTGGCCCGTACACTGCAGGAGCGATTGCCAGCATTGCGTTCAATGAACCAGTTCCAGCTGTGGATGGTAATGCCTATCGCGTCTTTAGCCGGTTGCTCAAGATTGACGCGGATATTGCGAAGCCCCAGACCCGCGCTGTTTTTGAACGGGTAATCAGTCAGATTATTTCACAAGAGCGACCTGGAGATTTTAACCAGGCGATTATGGACCTCGGTTCAAGCTACATGACAGCGCGGCAACCAGATACGGCTCATTCGCCGGTCAAACGCTTTAATCAAGCTTATTTGGATGGGGATGAGTTAGCCTATCCGGTCAAGACGAAGAAACCGCGGCCCAAGCCGGTTGCTTACGTGGCGGTATTAGCTAAGATGCAGGATCAGTGGTTGATGACGAAGCGACCGAGTAACGGGATGTTGGCTAATTTATGGACGGTTCCCTTGATTCCGATTGCAGATTTAGACTTAGATGATGATTACCAACCTGAAGAACTAGTTACGGCGGTAGAAAATTATTTTAAACGTGAATATCAGCTCCAGCTAACGGCCCATTATCTGACCGGGCGGCCTGTGACCCATACGTTTACGCATCAGAAGTGGACCATTCAAGGTTTGAGTGGTCAAGTTGGGTTAAGTGACTTAGCCTACTTTGCTGGTCAGACCTTTACGTTGATTGAGCGGCAGAAACTTCCAATGCCTAAGGTTCAAGAAAAAATTTTTGCACGCTATTCAATTGATTAATTCAGTCAACATTAAATACTTTTCACCCTTCAGATGTGCTATGGTTGTGGTAGAATATAGCAAATCAATATTGTGACGGAGGGTCGCGCATGTTAAATGTATTTGATATCGTTAAGTTAACAAAGATAGACCATAAAGAAGTCGACAGTAATCAAGTGGTTGTTACAGATGGTAACGGTAAGCCCAATGCGATTTTGACAGAATTATTGAATGATGTTGTGGGAAATATGCGGATCTTTATTAACATGGAAGATGTTTATTCGGTCGATGACTTAATGCGCGCATTGGCCGCCCATACGCCATTGCCACAAGATGTCTTAGAAGAATATGAAAAGGTATTGCGGGAACCGATTTATAACATTAATTTTGTGCCGAAAAGGGGCCAAGTTGAAGTTGTGATCGGTGAAGGCTAACGTGATTGTCATAATCATGATAAGATGTTAGTCAACTCATTGTGATGAAAATCAGGGCCATTCGTGGGACCTGATTTTTTTGTGCTGAATTGATGATAGTGGCTGTCACGAGGACTGATCAATATGTGGTTGCGGGAAAGTGTTGGTTCGATTTAACGATACCGGCACCTGCGTTATAATGGAGTCAACTTATGGTCATGAAATGTGATAGGTTATTGTAAATGGTCATAGATTGTTTACCGCATCGTACGATAGGAGGAGTGCTCATTATGCAATTAAAATTAGAACGGATTTACACGAAACCAGTTGATACGGATGGTTATCGGGTGTTGGTAGATCGCTTGTGGCCCCGGGGTATTTCGAAGGTTAACGCTCAGTTGGACAATTGGGTAAAGGAAATTGGCCCGTCGACCACGTTACGTAAGTGGTTCAATCATGAACCGGCGAAATATCCCGAATTTGTCGATCGTTACCGGGCTGAATTGGATGAGAATCCCCTGACGGCCAGCTTTATTAGTCAAGTTGCTGAACAACTGACGAAGACGAATGTGATCTTATTGTTCGGTGCCAAGGACGAACAACATAATCAGGCAGTGGTACTGCGTGATTACCTGAAGGATAGTGGTCAATTACCAACCGCTTAATATAAATTGCGTAATATTGGTATAGATGAAATTGGGATTAGGCCTGCAATAAACTGCACTCATCAAATTATTTTAATTATTTTTTGAAAACGCTAGCAATTAGCTGCGAATTTTGCTATGATTATGTTGTTAATTAATGACGTCAACTATTACAGTGCACAATAATGGGGGCTGCATTGTTAGGCAAGCAAGATTGGGGATAATTTTATGATAAACTTATGTGTGTTACCAAGTACCGCAAGTTGTCGCAAGGCCCACCGGTGGTTACTCGAACACCGGATCCCGTTTCATGAACGTAATATGAATGCACAGCCGTTAACGGAGACTGAAATCAAGCACCTGCTACAGTACACGTACAATGGCATTGATGATTTGATCAGTACTAAGTCCAATGCTTATCACCAACTGAGTAAGACGACACCGATTGAAGATATGCCATTAAGCGAAGCTGTTCGGGTATTAAGCCAAACACCGCAATTATTGCGGCGGCCAATTATTTTTGACGATCACCGACTTCTGTGCGGCTTTAACCAAGATGAGATTCGGATGTTTATTCCACGTGAACAGCGCGTACTCAAGATGCAAGCAATGTCAGAACATCAGATGGCTTAAAATGATCGGCTTATGAGTTGATGCCGTGTTTTTGGGGCGAAACATTATAAAACAGTACTACTTACTTGCCAGCATAAACTGATTGACACAGTTAAGCGGTACTGTTTTGTGTGTAAATTGACAAATTATAGCTATTTAGTTAGTATACTAACTAAATAGCGGAGGATGAAATGGATAATATTGGTTATTTACTAATGCAGTTTTCCAAACAGTTACGTTATCAGCTAAATCAACGGCTAATTGCTAACGGATTGACGATTCAACAATGGGCTGTGATGCAACAAATCAGTCTTTGGGTCGAAAGAACGGCGCAACAGCCGACTGCCAACCAGCTGTGCCACGTTCTCGATATGGACCGGCCGACGATGTCAGGAATTCTTCGACGCTTAGCTGCCAAGCAATTGGTTGAACAGGACGTTAATCCAGCGGATCAGCGAGCAAAGCTACTACGCTTGACCCAAGTTGGCATACAAGAATTGCAGGCCGGTCAGCGTATTAGCGATCAGGTCGTTGCGACGGGGCTTCAGAAATTGACGGCTGCTGAAAAACAGTCTTTAAGACAACTGTTAAAAAAACTAGGGAGCAATTAATAAAATGAAAATACTGGTGATAGGTGGGACGGGAAATATTGGCTTACCGTTAATTCAATATCTAGATCAACAGGTGGGGGTGCAAGTTGTTGCTGGTGCCCACAATTTGCATAAAGACGAGCAACTATTGGCTGCGTATTCGGATGTTGAAATTCGACGCTTTGATTTTTTGGACGAGACGACCTTTGATGCGGCGTTACGGGGAATCCAAAAGGTTTTTTTCGTGCGGCCACCACAACTTGCTAAACCCAAGCAAGATATGTGGCCCTTCCTAAAATGCTTACAAGCACACCACATTGAGCAGGTCGTATTTGTTTCGTTGATGGGTGTTGAGCATAATCCAATGACGCCACATCATCAAATCGAGCAGATGATCGAACAGTTACAGTTACCGTACACATTCATTCGACCGAGCTTCTTTATGCAAAATTTGAATACCACGCATCGCGTCGACATTCAGCAAAATCACGATTTGTTTATCCCAGCCGGGCGGTCGAAGACGAGTTTTATTGATACACGTGATATTGGTGAGATTGCGGGCGTGGCGTTACTAGATACACAATATTTACAACAGAAATTGACTGTGACTGGTCCAGAAGCGTTGACTTATCAGCAAATTGCGGCGCTAATGACTGAATCCTGTGGTCACCCGGTAACGTATCATCGACCGAGCTTATGGCGGTTTCGCCGCGTGATGTTGAAGCGGGGAATCAAGAAGGACTATGTTAATGTTATGGTAATGCTGTATTTGATTACCCAGTTGGGCAATGCTAAACGCGTGACCGATACGGCTGAAAAAGTGCTGGGTCACGCCCCGCATACGATGACAACTTACTTACGAGATTATGCAGATCAGTTACAGTAGTTAGGTCGAGGAGTAGGCATGTCATTTGGCAGTTGTGGGTTAATTTAGTGGTGAGCATGGTCAACAAAAAAACAGTTACCTCATTTTGAAGTAACTGTTTTTTAGCGGACATATCCAGTACAGACTAGCTAATTCAAGCAAACAGGCATTGAAGTAGGATGTCTGCTGATTTTTATAAGCGATAACGACTAGCAAATACAATGCTTAGGCATACTTATGTGCAATTTTAGCCGCAACGGCCGCCGCAATCGCACCAACTAGGTCATCAATAAACGTGTTAACAACGCCTGACTTATCAGTATCTAACTTCTTAATGACGCCTTCTTTAACTTTATCCACGTAACCATAATTAGTGACGCCGATGGTGCCGTAAATATTCGCCATATTAAGTGCTAAGCCTTCATCAACACCGAAGACGCCGGCGTCACTGGCAATGATAGATTGGAGCGGCTCGTTTAGCTGGCCTTCTGTGGCAAGTCGGTCGAGTTCTAACGCAACCATCGCATTGTTCAATAGTTCGCGCTTGTGCAGTACTTCTTGCGTCTCCATTTCGCACTCTTCGATCGTTAAGTTAGGGACGTATTTTGTTTGTAAGTTATAAGTGATATGCGCAATTTCATGATAAGTAATCCCTTTTGAGGCTAAGGCTTGAATGACGAACTCATACGCAGCCTTATCAGGATATTTAAACGTTGGTTTTTCCATAGTTACCCTCCAGAAATAAACAATTTGAGTAGGTTAGTTATTTAACCTAGTAAGTCCATTATAACGAGATGGGGGGCTAAAGAATATGATTTGGGTTCAATATTCGTTGGTGCGGGTTAAAAAGGCGATTGTTGAAAACGATGACTGGTTATTTTAATTGAAACGCGTAAAATAAGACTGTTAAACATAATGAAGGGTAAGATAATTTTGATGAAACGTTGGCGAACGGTGATTCAATTGTTATTGATTGTTTTTGTTATCGGTGCGGCTGTGATTTTAGTTGGGGCCCGGAATCATGATACCAAGATTACGAAAGTAACGAGTCAATTGACACCGCGTTCTGCACGAATATTAAAGAATCAATATGACCAGTCAAAGACAGCGACGGTCTTTTTACATGGCTACAATGGTGGGGCGTATTCGACGAACTATCTGATTCGTAAAGCCGAAAAAGCGGGGGCTGCCCAAAAAGCGTTAGTGGTGCACGTGTACAAGAATGGTGTGATGGCCTTTAAGGGTTATTGGCAAAAGTCAATCAAGAATCCGATGGTTCAAGTTGTTTTTCAAGATAATCACGCTTCACAAAAAGCCCAGATTTATTGGTTACACCAAGTCTTAGTCCAACTAAAAGCGAAGTATGGCGTCAAAGCTTATAATGCGGTTGGTCATTCCCTCGGGGCCAATGATATTGTCAATCAGGCATTGAAGTATGGGCATGACAAACGCTTACCAACGTTGAATAAAATCGTGACGATTGGCGGACCGTTCGATGGCCTGACCGGGTTTCTGAGCACGCAGACGGAAGCAACGGTCCGGCGCTTGGATGTTAAACCAAGTCGTTTCACGAAGCATTTTTCAGAAATGCTCAAGTATCGCCACAATTTTCCAGACAACGTGAAACTACTCAATGTCTATGGAGATACAAACACGGGGTATAACAATGATGGTTTTGTGGGTGTCGCTTCAGCGCGCTCAATTCGGTACTTGTTGCGCGGAAAATTAACACAGTATCAAGAAGCTTTCTACAGTGGGGAACAGGCGGCGCATTGCGCGTTGAATCAGAATCCAAGTGTCGCTCACAAGATGATTGCCTTTTTGTGGTAAGTGTTATTGTGTCAGGATGGGTGCATTAAATAAATGAGGTCGTTCGGGTAAATGCTCGGGCGGCTTTTTTCGTAGCGCCAAATTAGGCGGTCAAACGCAGAAACTACAGCTTTGGTGACGTTTTCAATAAGGAAGACAGCTTTAGAAAACAAAGTATTGCGACCTATTCGTCGTTAAAAACAGGGGTTAACAGTTAAAAATCGCAATTAAGTGAAAGCTAGAGCGTGCTATAATGACACAACATTAAATTTTAACAACAAAGTCATTAAAATTTGTGGAGGGGTCTTATGAAAATAACTAATGCTGATGGCACGATCCGGGCGCTTAGTAACCGGCATGTCCAAATGATTGCAATTGGTGGCACGATTGGGACAGGATTATTTCTTGGTTCAGGGAGTACGATTTCAAAGACGGGACCGTCAGTCATGTGGGTGTACTTGGTGTTGGGCTTCTTCTTCTTTTTAATGATGCGGGCAATTGGTGAGATGTTCTATTCTGATCCTACCCAACACACATTCGTGGCGTTTATTTCCCGCTATTTGGGACCGAGTGTTGGTCATTTTACAGGGTGGACCTATTGGATCGGTTTGATTTTTGTCTGTATGGCTGAGCTGACGGCTACGGCAACGTACGTCAAATTTTGGTTACCAAATGTCCCCGCCTGGCTAATTGAGATTAGCTTCCTGTTAATTTTGGCGGGCGTTAATTTAACGGCTGCACGGTTATTTGGCGAAGCAGAGTTCTGGTTTGCGATGATTAAGATCGTCGCAATCGTTGCACTGATTATCACTGGTATTTTCATGATGGTGGGACATCACCCAACCCCATTAGGCCAGGCTTCAATCGGCAATTTGTTCCATAATTATCAGGTCTTTCCCAATGGGCTAGCTAACTTTATCTCGGCATTTCCAATGGTCTTCTTTGCTTTTCAGGGCATTGAATTTGTCAGTATAACGATTGGTGAGGCCAAGAACCCTCACCGCGTTATCAAAAAGGCGGTCAATGAAACTTTGTTGCGGATCTTGTTGTTTTATATTGGTGCGTTAATTGTCATTATGGGCATTATTCCGTGGACATCACTGTCACCCGATAGCAGTCCGTTTGTGCAAGTCTTCAAGTTGGCAGGATACCCAGCAGCGGCCGCCATCATTAACTTTGTCGTCTTAACATCGGCAGCCTCATCGCTAAATAGTTGTTTGTTCTCAGCTGGACGTCACTTCTATCAGCTAGCCACTGAAATGCCAGTTACGAGTCGCATGCACCAAATCTTTGGTCAGATTTCGAAAAGTGGTGTGCCAGCAGCAGCAATCGTGTTGTCCGCGATACTAGTGCTAGTGACCCCCATCATGAGTTTAAGTGCTGCAACAACGGCAGTTTTTACCGTCGTGACCGGGATCTCTAGTGATATGTACCTGATTGTTTACACGCTGGCGATGCTGGCCCACCGGAAGTACCGGCTATCTAATGACTATCTGGCGGATGGGTTTAAGATGCCGGCGTACCGAATCACGAGCCCACTGACGATTGCCTTTTTTGTTCTCATTTTTGCCAGTCTATTCTTCATTCAAGCTGATATTGTCGGTGCAATCGGTGCGATTATTTGGACGTTACTATTTGGTGGCATCACTTTTGCCCACCAAGCGCGCTTGCGAGCTGTAACACGGTCGTAATCTTAAAATGAGAATTATATTATAAAATGGCTTGACGATGATAAAAAATGGTGGTATTGTTAATCACAAGTTAATAACTGTACGATAACGTTACATCAAGTAGACATAGTGGTAGGTGTCAGGAAGCCGGTGGTTGCTGCGAACCGGTCAGCTACTATGATTGAAATACGGTAACCGAGTTTCGACTGAACGGATAATAACTAGAACCGTTATCTTCTAGTGAGTGGTGGATTAAGTGTCAATAATCCGCAACCTGGGTGGTACCGCGACTAGTCTAATCGTCCCTGTTGTTCATATGAACAATGGGGACGATTTTTTTGATGAAGAGGATGAGAATAATGACAAATCAACGCTGTGGTGGGATTGCACGATATTAAAATTTTGATGATGAATATGCGTCACTGGAATTTTATCAATCGAAGGGGTAATAAATTATGAACAAAACAAAAGCACCACAAATTAGTACCTTAGAAGCAGTCATTGTCTTACTGGTCGTCCTCGGAATTATGAGTGCGGGTGTGATTGGTTGGGGATTATCGCCCCAAGTTCCCGTATTACTCGCAATGGGCGTTGTCACTGCTTGGGCGATGTTGCGCGGGTTTCCATGGTCAGCAGTTAATGCCGGGATTAAAGAGGGCATTGATAAAGGAATCGTGCCAATCTTCATCTTTATTCTCATTGGTGCGATGATTTCAACTTGGATTGCGGCGGGAACGATTCCCACACTCATGGTGATTGGATTCAAAATCATTAATATTCAGTGGTTTTTGCCATCAGTCTTTATTGTTTGTACCCTAGTCGGTGCGGCGGTCGGCAGTGCCTTTACGGTAACATCGACGGTCGGAATTGCCTTTTTCGGCATGGGCGTGACCATGAATCTGAATCCAGCCTTAGTTGCCGGTGCAATTATCAGTGGTGGAATCTTCGGCGATAAATTATCACCATTATCAGAAACCAATAATTTAGCTTCAGCCGTAGTGGATACTGATCTTTTTACGCACATTAAACATATCTTATGGAGCACGCTACCGGCCGGGCTCATTTCATTAGGCTTGTTTGCTATGCTGGGGCACAGTAATACGGAGACAAGCTTAGCCAAGATCAATCAAACAGTTGCGGTTTTAAATGGTCATTTCAGTATCTCAGCCTTGGCATTATTACCAATCGTCTTAGTCTTCATTTGTGCCGGGTTTAAAATGCCAGCCATTCCAACGATGCTTTTAAATATTTTTATTTCGGCGGGCTTGATTCTATTTGAACAGCCTGAGTTATCACTGGCGAAGTTAACCGCCATTATTAACACGGGATTTGTTTCGAAGACGGGGAATACGAGTGTTGATACGTTGCTTTCACGGGGCGGAATCGTCAGCATGATGAGTATGGTCGCGTTAATTGTGGTTACGCTATCCTTAGGAGGATTGTTGGTCAAGTTTGGACTGATCAATCAAATTATGACTCCGGTTGCTAAGCACTTGAATAGCGATGGCAAGTTAGTATTGGCGGGTGTATTAACTTGTATTGGTGTCAACGTGTTTGTTGGTGAACAATTTCTTTCGATTATCTTACCAGGGCGCGCTTTTCGCCAGGCATTCAATGATGGTGGCTTATCCGGAAATGCACTGGGGCGGGTCCTTGAAGATGGCGGTACGGTAATCAATTACCTAGTCCCGTGGGGCGTTGGCGGCGTCTTCCTGACGACGACGCTGGGAGTACCAACCGTCCAATACTTACCATTTGTTTTCTTCAGTTTACTTTGTCCAGTTATCTCGGTAATCAGCGGTTTCACTGGTGTTGGTATGGCGCACTTGAATCAGCGAACTGCAGTGAAAACTAAGCATGTGACTGCAACGGAGGTTTAATCGTTGGTCGATCAGTTCACTTTAGGGAAGGTTGACGAATGGCTGTTAAAATAGTTACTTTATGTGGGTCTAGAAAATATGCGGCAGTATTTGAAACGGTTGAGCTGGCTCTGAGTAAACAAGGTGTTATTGTTTTAAAGCCAGCTTTCAGTGATGAAGTATTAACACCGATTGAGCTTCAGAATTTACGCCAGACACATTTGAAAAAAATCGACTTGGCAGATGAAGTAGTAGTCATTAATGTCGCTGGCTACATTGGTGAGCGGACTAGGCAAGAAATTGGCTATGCACAGCGTCAACATAAGAGAATTCGGTATTACGCAGTTACGGAAAACGAGCATTAATTAAAATGACCAGTATCGAAGAATATCGATACTGGTCATTTTGCGTTGATTTAGTAATCTTTACTTGAGTTTAGTAGCCGCTTGAAAATCTGCGTACATGGGATGGTTCAAATTGATCCCGCGTGATTTGGCAATGAACCAAGCTAAGACTTGGAACGGGATAATCGCAAGTAGTGGGGCTTTATACGGATCAGCAACGGCTTCGAGCTGGAGGGTTTGATCATCATTGATGGTCGGCTGGTCACCAGTGAGACTGATGGTATAAATGTGGGGCGTTAATCGCGATTCGTACGTCTTGACGGCCTGTAATTGGGTCATGACAGCTGGATCTGTATTGATTTCAAGATAGAACTGACAGTGATCTTCATGCGTCCCCATAAAGCCACCGTGGGTAAATGAGGCTAATGAGTAACCATGCGTTGGTACCCGGAGGATTTCGGTGAATTTGGCTTGCATTTCAGTTAGTGTTCCAGCTAGGACGTTAGCACCGATAGCTGTAAATTGAGGGGCGTTAGTGAAATCAATAGTGAACTTACGGTAGAAGTCGTTCGCCCGTTGAACAGTTGGATTCATGCTTTCAATCAGAAAACTGAACTCGTCTAATTCTTGATTGATTGCTAATTCGGTTAACCGTGCTTGAAGGGCAGCACTGCGGACGGCAAGCAACATTAAAGTGAGCACGATGGCTTGAAAGCTTAGTGTAATATAGGGCACTGATTCTTTGCCAGTTAGTAAGTCACAAGTTGCATCGGCCATTGCGGTCAGAGCAGTCGATTTTTGATTAGTCACGATAATGACATGAGCTTGACTGGCCGTGTGGGCTTTTTCGATTGCCGCTTGCATGGTTGGATCATCATCTTTTAGAGAAATCCCGATAACAACATCGACACTGGGATCAGCTTCCTCATAAGTGACGTAGAGGTCGGCCGCAGCAATGGTCACTTGGAGGGCGGCCGTCTTTTGCATGTATAAGCGGGCGGTGTTGGCGGCGTTGAGTCTTGAACCAGTTGCGAGGATCAACCAGTGTTGTGGATGATCAGGGGTGGCAGTCAAGGCCGCCGTAATCTGTTTGGGATAATTGGTTAACAACCGCTCTAGTACTGGCTGTTCCCGACGAATGTATGAGAGCATGGTCGGATTATTCATCATCATCAAAATCATCAGCTCCTAAAAAATAGTTATGTATATTAATATTAATTTAGCTTTATTGTAAACGTAAATGAACTTATAGTCAGCAAAAGAATGTTTAAAAATATGACTGTTGATTAATCGTAGCGGGTCCGCTTTAAATCAAAGGCGACTGCTCGCAAATCATTATAAAAGACGACTTAACGGCCGACGGTTTTATTCACGGGCTTGCCATTATCGGAACATGTTGCGTTTCAATGTACGCAGAACAACATCCTAATCAGCATTCTGGTTAGATGGCGTCACCAGTAAGGGACCTTGTCGCAAATCGTATGCCGTTCATTTAAAATGCCAGCGCTGTTTGTGGCAGACCCGACATTGATTTAGGTGAATATTCATGTCTAGTTCTAAGTTCATTGTACCAATCATTTATGATAATTAGGGCTTGCATGTAACTGAAAAGGCTGGTAAAGTAAGGAACAATTTATCAATACAACTAATTGCCTATATAATGCCATGATATGGATGGCGAGTTTCTACCCAGTGCCGTAAACACTGGACTATAAGCGAATTGAGTCGACGGGTCTACACTGCTTAATTTGCCGTGTGGACCCGTTTGCTTTCTCCGTAGGCAGACTGACTAGTGAGGAGAAAATAACGATGACGAAGACAGTTGAAATGGTGATTACTGGTGCACAAGTGTTAAACGTTTATACCCGTGAATTTGAAGCCACCAGTTTGTGGATCGATCACGGCCGGATTATTAGTAACTTGCGTGACGAGCCGTACATAGCGGCCCAGCATGTCGATGCGACCGGTCAGTGGATCGTTCCCGGCATGATCGATGCACATGTGCATATGGAGAGTTCGATGGTGGCACCTAGCGAGTTGGGAAAAGTCTTACTACAGCACGGCGTCACGACAATTGCGACTGATCCACATGAACTTGCCAATGTTGCGGGTATTGCTGGCATTCAGTACCTAATTGATGATGCGCGCCAAACACCACTAGATGTCTGTTTTATGCTACCGTCATCGGTACCGTGTGTTCCCTTTGATGATAACGGGGCAACGCTACATGCTGCTGACTTGCGCCCACTTTACCAACAGTCGGAGGTTCGGGGACTGGCGGAAGTAATGGACTATGGGGCCGTTGCGCGTGGTGATACTGACACCCTGGCTAAAATTAGTGATGCCTATGCGTATGGCTATCATGCGGATGGTCACGCTGCCGGTTTGAATGCGCACCAGCTCAATGTGATGCGCAATGCGGGACTGGATACTGATCATGAATGTATGACAGTGGCGGAAGCACAGGATCGTGTGCGGGCTGGTATGGCTGTTTTCTTGCGTGAAGGGACGGTTGAACGCGATGTTTTGCCGACGATTGGTGCAGTGACCGAAGCTAATGCTAGCCGGTTTGCTTTTTGTACGGATGATAAGACGATTAGTGACTTGCTCACAGAAGGGTCGATTGATTATAACGTGCGCCTAGCTATGCAGAGCGGGATGCGTCCTGAACTAGCCTACACATTGGCTAGTCTCAACGGCGCGATGGCGCATCGTTTAAGTGATCGGGGTAGTCTGTCAGCCGGGCAGTTGGCAGATTTAGTGGTCTTAGATGATCTCGAACACGTTAGGATTGCGCGGACGATGAAGCGGGGACAGTGGATATTACCAAGCACGACAAAACCATTGCCGTTTACTGCAACGCGTGTTCAGCACCATGCACAACTAGCCGACTTCCAATTACCACTAGCGACCGGGTTGGCAAATGTAATTGGTGTGCAGCCGAACCATATCGAGACGGATCACTTAACACTCCCGATTGATGCAACGCAGAATTTTGAAGCGGATTGCCAACGTGATATTCTCAAAATGGTTGTCATCGAGCGCCATCATAACACGGGCAAGGTGGGCGTCGGCTTAGTTCATGGCTTCGCACTTAAACAGGGAGCTATCGCTGGTACGGTGGCACATGATGCTCATAATATTGTTGCGGTCGGAACGTCGGATGCCGCAATCTTACGGGCGGTAGCCCAGATTACCCAAGATAACGGGGGAATTGCGGTCGTTGACGATGAACAAGTGCTAGCGACCATGCCGCTTGCCATTGGGGGCTTGCTGTCTGCAGCGAGCTATCAAAAAGTTGCTGAACAGTTGGCCGAACTTAAACGAGCGTATGAGGTCATTAGCGAGCGGCCACTTAGCTTTGATCCGTTCATTACGCTATCGTTTTTGACATTACCCGTGATTCCAACGTTGAAGTTAACGGCACGGGGGTTATTCGATTACGCGACCTTTGACTTTATTCCAGTTGCGATTCAGGATAACCAGCGTCAAACAGTTTAAGTGCAATCGTTCGGTGACTGAAATTAGGCTATGATGTGTCTGCTACTGAACAACGATGTAGTTTAAGGTTTGTGCCGAAATATGTTTAAAGCCCCGCAATAGCTAAACGTTTTAGTTAGCTGCTGCGGGGCTTTTACTGTGGTTTTAATGGGCTAAATGGCTGCTACTGTGAAGCGTCATTAATGCGGGGGTAGCTAATGGGATTGCCACTCTCATAAGCGGGAAGATCAGCGATTCCGCGGTAAACGGCTCGTTCAATCTGCTGCAGCCCGCCGCCATCAGCAATCGTCATTTTAATACCGTAATGCTTGACAGCTTTATTCAGTGTTTTGGAAGTGGCGTGTTTATTCTGATTCTGAATCATGACCACGAGGTCTGCTTGACCGATTTGCCGGTAATAGAAGTTGGTGCTATTACTGTGTTTAAAAGCATCAATCAATAAGGTGTGCCCGTTGTGCTCATCAATGAGTTGCGTGATCTGTGTTCGGCGCGTACCAACGTCGCCCATGACGATGGCAACTGTTTTTTCGTGCAGATCAAAGTCTAAGGTGCGCAGCGTCACTGGCACGGTGGTTGTGTGGATAGTGGCCTTTTTAGCTGGTTTGGCTGCTTTATTCGAGGTCGGTTGACTCGAGCTATGATGAACGTAACGAATAACCACCTTCTCAGGCCGCTCCTTATACCAAGCCAGGTCGACTAATTGACCATTACTGATGCGCTGATATTGCGCTTCTTGACTAGTGAACGTAACATCGTTCATTGCCGGATTGAGCGACGATAAGGTTGTGCCGTTATAATCTTGTTCGATGTGATAAGTATCATCGGTGTCTTGATAATGAACAACGAAAAATGGTGCGACAGTAATCGGATCCGCTGTAGTAGCGTGACTAACGATTTTATCAATATAAGGTTGTCGATGTTGCCGTAAATTTTGTTCTAACAGGACCTGATCATCGTGGTGAATCACCAGTTGTCGGGCCAAAATTTCATCGTAGTGGTAGCGTGGTGTGCCGGTCGGATCATTGGGGTCGACTAAATCAAACCCCTTTAAATCGCGCTTTACTTGCATGATTGTTTGCCCATTGGATTGTGCAGAAGTTGTTTTGACGGATGATGATGAATCTTCCGCGTTTGCTTGCGTAGCGTGGCCGCTGGTCTCATTGTGTGAGTTACTAGTGGCTAGTCTAGCTATGCGTGCATTATCCGAATCTACGATGGTATCAGGATCAAGCGCCAGGTTTAAGATTTCCTGAATCGCTTTGGCACCCTTGGCGAGGCCTTCATCGGTAGGTCGAATCATGGTCAATGTTCGGGCAATGGCGGTACGATAATCGCGATATTTTTTCAAATTAGGACCTCCGTTATTATTTAGTAAATTGGTCAGCGCAGACATGGTTCTGTGCTGGCTAAAAAGATATTTGGTACAGGGTCAGGTCATAACCAACGATATGTATGTGTTAATACCACGAGCCAAAATGATTGTGTTATGCTGGTTTAAAGAACCAAGTAGGTCATCAATTGCCAGTACTTATCAACTATTGTGCCATAGATTGTGGCTGGACGGGTATAAAAAAACAATAAAAACGAGTTAGTGAAGTCTTTTCAAGATTAGCTGAGCTTTAGCGCAAGTATTGGCTGATTGGAACAATGGCAATTGTTGTGAAAGGTCGGCTTACTAACACAGCAATGGTCAATTGAATTGGCCTTACGGGTGATTACTTATAAAATGATATAGCGGCTATCAGACGACAACGAGTGCGTTGACTTGTTTGTGGATTGCAATAGTCGAGCATCACATTCAGGATAAGTGGGAATGAAGTTGGAGGCGCAGCAGATGGCAAGAGTTAGATTTGAGAATAAACGGGTCAATATGAGCAAACTCAGTCAGTTTGGATTTGAACCCAATCAGAATGGTCAGTATCAGTTCCGAACTTTAATTATGCAAGGCCAATTTGAAATGATAATCGAGTTGAACACTGATGGCAGTCTGAACACGACATTAACGGATACGACGACTAGTGAAGTATATGTTTTACACCTGACATCCCAAGCCCATGGTCAGTTTGTAGGTCAAGTAGCGCAGGCTTATCAAGATGTTTTATACAACATCGAACAGCATTGTTACGATAATGACGTCTTCCAATCGACCCCGGAGCGTAAGCTGATTGCGCAAGTCAAAGCTGTTTATGGTGACGATCTTGAGTTCTTGTGGCCTAAATTTCCACAAAACGCGGTTTGGCGACGCTCAGACACGCACAAATGGTATGGCGCATTATTGACGGTAACTTCCGATAAACTGGCGTTGCCGGGCGCAACACATGTTGTGACGGTATTAGATTTGCGAGCGCGCCCAGAAGACTTATCTATGCTGATTGATGGACAACATTATTTACCGGGCTATCATATGAATAAGAAACATTGGTATTCAATTTTGCTTGATGATGTGGTACCACTTGCCACGATTATGGACGACGTAAAAGTTAGTTATATGTTGGCCAAGTAAGGCTTGAATGTAAGTGGACGGTCTCACCCTAAACCGAAGCATTGAGCATTAACTAAAAAAATCGTTCCCAAGAAGACATCTGGGAACGATTTTTTTGATTAATGATTGGTAAAACCATCGTTAGTGACTATTAGATTGAATAATTAGCGCGAGGCATGGTGCCGACTGCGGTACCAATCGAAGGCGAGCGTTAATAGCATGTAAGCAAAATCAACGAGAATTGCTTCTTTTAGTGGTACGTTGAGTAAAACGACTGAAACGAACGTTAAAACAACGACAAAAGTCAGTGCCGATTGTGCCCATCGTAAGAGCCATTCTGGCATGGTTAGCTCACATCCTTTGTTATGGGAGTTGTGGTTGTTGATGAGACTGATGATTGTGGCCGATCCCGTAATGCACGTAGCGCCCAAAGAATTGAGACCGTATCAACAACTTCTTGAAGCATAGCGCCAAAGAGTGCCGGAATGATACCAGTGCTGGCAATCAACATCAAGATCGTACAGATAGCAATCCCAATCCAAACGGCTTGTTTAGCCACTTGCATGGTATCTTTAGCAATGCGCACCGCCGTGACCACGCGACTGAGATCGTCTTTTAAGATGACGACGTCGGCCGATTCACTAGCAGCAGTTGAGCCATGGGCGCCCATGGCAATGCCGACGTCAGCAACAGCCAAGGAAGGCGCGTCATTAACACCATCACCAACCATGATAACGGGGCGTTCGGCCGCTGGTACAGCCTTTAAGTGGGCAATCTTATCTGCGGGTAGGAGGTCGGCAGCAACGGTATCGATACCGACATCGGCGGCAATATGATCAGCAATTGCCTGTTGGTCACCAGTAAGCATCATGACGTTTTGAACGCCCTCAGCGTGGAGTGCTTGAAGCGTGGCGGCTGCTTCGGGGCGGACATTGTCGATAAACGTGATGTAACCCGCGTACTGGTCATCGATGCCGACGTAGATAGCAGTAGTAGCAAGTGGCTTGGCGGTTGTAGTCGGTGCGACGAATTTAAGTTTGCCCACTTTGACCTGTTGCTGCTCAATCGTTGCCGTGACCCCATTACCCGTTACTTCTGCTAATTGTGTTGCCGGGCTGAGGCTAGTGGCACTCGCATACTTGACGAGTGAGCGGGCCAGGATATGACTTGAGTTTTGTTCAGCGCTCGCTGCGAGGTGCAAGATTTGTTCGGCAGTAAAACCAGGCTGAGGAACAATTTGGTTGACTGTTAATTGACCACTGGTAATGGTCCCCGTCTTATCAAACGCGGCGGACTTAGCCGTAGATAACTTCTCCAACATGTCCCCAGTCTTGACCACGATTCCGTTCCGACTAGTTCGGCTCATCCCTGAGACGAGTGCAACGGGTGCGGCGAGAATCAGCGGGCAAGGTGAAGCCACTACGAGGACTTCTGCAAATCGGTGGGGATCACCGCTGAATGCCCAAGCTACTCCGGCAATGACGTATGCTACCAAGGTGAATGGGACTGCATAGCGATCGGCCAGCCGTACGAATTTGGCTGGTCGTGATTCGGATTCTTTAACCAATTTGACTAACTGTTGGTATTGACTATCAATGGCTAATTTATCAACAACCATTGTAACGGCACTATCGCCGTTGACCGCACCAGACATAATGTCATCGCCAACGTGCTTGTCGACTGGTTTAGATTCACCCGTCAATGAAGATTCATCAAAGAGTGCCGTTCCTTGAATAAGGTGACCGTCTACTGGAACTAGCTCACCAGGTTTGACGACTAGCTGATCACCAATTTGGACATCTTCAACGGCAATATCTGTTAATTGGCCGGCGACTGAGCGGTGGGCAATACGTGGTGAATTATCGAGCAAGGCTTTCAATTCGGTATTCGCTCGTTTGGCCGCATAATCTTCTAACGAGTCACCCCCAGTGAGCATAATTAGAACGACAAGGCTAGCCCAATATTCGCCGACAGCTAGTGTTGCCACAATCGCCGTAATTGCTAATAAATCAACCCCGTACTTACCTGAACGTAAGGTTTTGATCATCTCAACTAACATTGATAAGGCCATAAGTGACCCCATTAATGTAATGATGATTTGTGCTGCCAATTGGTAGTGCAAACCAAACTGTAAAATAACCGCAATGATACCGACGCTGACCGTTAAAATTAATTTATAGTAGTGCCGCATGCAGTTCCCCTCCTTTTAGATGATAACGTTTTTTTACTTGTTACAAGAATAACATGAAATCGGTTTAATTGAAACAGATAAGAATGATTCTAAACTAAAAACTAATTATTGCGAAAACTTTTAAAAAGTTTCAGAAAAAATATGGGTGTAAAACTCGTCTAATCCTTGACGGGTTAGGCCTCGACGGCTCAAAATGGTTGATTTTACTTCTGATTTAATACTAGTATACTTATAAACGAACATCAGATATCAGAAAATACTGAAATCAGCATTTGTATAAGCCAACGTGCGCTGTGCAGGTGGTAACTTGTTACCCGGTACTAAGCGCTTTTTTGGTGCACCAAGCAATTAATCTAACAGTTGTGCGGTGGGCTTATCTGGTGATTCAAGGGGGTTATCTATTAGCAAGAGCAGTGTAACCATTAATCGTTACGTGGTGTGACGACGGTCGTGTGCTAAAGGCACGATGGTAATAGAAACACTAGCTAAACAAGATGAACACCAACGTCGATTAAGCAATTAAAAATCATTTGTCAGTATGGCGTTGTCCGGATTCAACCAACGGAAAGAAGGAAATTCTGCTACTGATTTTGAGTTAGCACAAACAGAATGCGGATGACAATGCCGGTCAAACCTGATACAGTCAGGGTGCTGAGTGCTCCGAGGATTAACTCGGAGGGGTGTACCGATTGCTAGTCGGAAATTTACGCGTGGGGACTACCATTGCTGGTAGGAAGAACCACGAATTTGATCTAAATATAGAGAGTATATGCTCAGTAGCAGGTTTATTATTTTAAAAAGTAAGAATATTGATTGGTGGGTCTATTTACCAACAATTGGGCTCTTTGCGGCGGCTTCCGTTGTTTTATTAATGGGGGGCCATTCGCTGGAGACGAGTTTAAGTGGCATCTTGAACTGGCTCACAAATAACATGAGCTGGCTTTATATGTCGGTATATGTGATCACTTTTATCTTTTTCATTTACTTAGGGTTTAGTAAGTTAGGGAAAACCAAACTTGGTGATCCTGATGACAAACCAGAATTTTCAACGTATCACTGGGGCAGTATGGTTTACGCGACCGGGATCGATGCCAGCATTTTAATGTTGAGCATGGTTGACCCGTTACGGTACCTCCAAAGCCCTTCATTCGGCGTCAAGCCGTTTTCAACTTCTGCATATAATTATGCGCACATGCTGGGACAATTTAATTGGGGACCAATGGCGTGGATGATGTTTGCGCCAGCCACGATTGCAATTGCCTATGCAATGTATGTTAAACACATCAAGGTTCAGCGGCTCAGTGCCGCAATTTCAGTACTACAAGGTCCTGGTAAGGGTAAGCAAATTGCCCGGAACACGATTGATTTTCTCGTTATTATTGGGATTATGGGTGGTGTTGGTACTTCAGTCGGGATGGAAATCCCCGTCATTTCAAAAGTTTTGAGTGCCGTTACCGGGATTGCCGATACGATGACTTTAAAGTTAGGGTTATTTGCCTTATTATTCGTAATTTTCGCCATGGCTGTTTTTAATGGCTTGAAGAAGGGAATCGGTCGGCTAAGTGCTGCCCATGTTTGGTTAGCGATTGGCTTCCTAATCGTTGTTTTAATTGTTGGCCCAACTTTGTATATTTTAAACTCGGAAACTAATAGTATTGGCTTGTTTGTCAATAAGTTTATTACGTTGAGCACGAATACTGCACCAAATGGTCACGCAACGGCCATGCAACGGCAGACGATCTTCTACTGGGGCTGGTGGTTATCCTTTATGCCAGTCATGGGCTTATTCATTGCCCGGATTTCTCGGGGCCGGACGATTCGTCAGGTACTCGGTGGTATGTTGCTATGGGGCTCATTAGGTTGTGTCAGTTTCTACGCCATCTTGGGTGGTTATGCCTTATACTTGCAACGGATGGGCATCGTTAACTTAGTTCATATCTTAAATACGCAAGGACAAGCCGCTGTGATTGCAGCAGTATTGTCGACCTTACCATTGAAGATGATTATGCTGGCTTTGTACTGCCTATCTTGCTTTATTTTCTTAGCAACGACGGTATCTTCATTTGCCTTCATTACCTCGTCATTTACTAGTAAAAAGTTGGCCGCGGGGGAACAACCAAGTCGTTTCAATCGGATGAGCTGGGTCGTTATCTTCCTAGTCTTCTCATTGGGGCTTGTCACGGTCGGTGGCTTTGAATCGATTCAGTCCATCTGTGCGATGTCTGGCTTCCCATTAACGATTGTCGCGCTCGTCTTACTGTACTCGATCCATCACGACTTAACGACTGATCCAGTCAAGGAAGCTGCGAAAGCCAATGCCAAAGCAGCTGAATTAGCACGCCGGAAACGGCTAGCACGTGACGTTGAAATCACAACTAAAACTGACTACGCACGCGAACGGCGTACTGCACGGAAACGTGAAACGGAAGCCGATTAGCGCTACTCAGTTGAACTAAATATATCAATTAAACTAGGCTCGTATTATGGATTTCCATAATACGAGCCTTTTAAGCTTGGCCCACCTGTTTGAAATAATGGTAGAAAGATGCCTTTTAGGGTTGGTTTTCTGTTCGTCAGCCAGTGAGCGTCCTATTCCGACCTCCGGGGCTGGGTGACAATTGCTGGAACGCAGCCGACATCGATTTGAGCTAACGAATAACCCGCGTCATCTCAAATACGAGTCTTATTCTAAGCCGGAAGGAAATCACTTCCGACTAAGAATAATTTGGCTACTGAGCATTGTCACCCAGCCCCTCCAGTCTCAAGCCACGGGTTGAAGCCGAGCATTGTCTAGCCAACGGATTAATGCGGTTTGGGCATTTGTCCGTTGGCATAGCAAGCACAGACTTTAGTGGCACCGAACACGTTTCAGGAAGCCGCTCGAATGGCTGATGAACGGCCACTTAACTCGGCACAATTGGTCGTTGGTTATTTTGATACAGGAACTTTAAACGAGACGTTAGGGTTACCCTAACCACTTTGTTGAGGTGTTCTATTATTACTATAGTAATTCCGAAATAGCGAGCTATCCCAATATCTTTTCGACCTAACAGTTGATTAACAAAATTACTGTTTATGGAGAACAATGACAAATTCATCAAAAGTTGGGTACATCTTCNCCCAATATCTTTTCGACCTAACAGTTGATTAACAAAATTACTGTTTATGGAGAACAATGACAAATTCATCAAAAGTTGGGTACATCTTCGTCCGCCATTCGAATACTGTCCCGACTGGAAGGCGTTTCGGCCAATGCTCAGCGGTGAAATTCCACTTAGCAAGCGTCCTTGGCTTGGTTAGTGGAAGACCAGTATTTAAGACGTGGTCTTCGGCTTAAATCTGTGTCCACCGCGTTCCAGCAATTGGCAGAAATGCCTGGAGGGCGGCGTAGGACGAACGAACTAAGCAGGTTTACGCTAACCGGAACTGTTTCCAGCGGGCCTAAGCTGGTGGCTGTTGACTTTAAATAAAGGCATCTTTATACCATAATTCAGGTGGGATGGATTAGAATGATAGCGATGATAGTAAAGGGAGGATTGGCTATGGCGATTAGTAATGGGCATGTTAGTTTTAAGCGGCCGGCGTGGTTGGGAGATTCGATTACGGCGAATAATGGGTTGGCGACGGTGCATTATCATGATATTTTGGCGGCTGATTGGGATGTCGAGCGGAGCGATAATTTGGGAATCTCTGGTTCAACGATTGGGAGTCGCTACGATGCGATGGCGGCGCGCTATCAAGCTATTCCTGAAGATGCTGATTTTATTGCTGTCTTTGGGGGCGTCAATGACTATGGTCGGAATCAGCCGTTAGGGCAATACGGTGATTGCGATATGACGACATTTTATGGCGCGTTAATGGTGTTACTGACGGGATTACAGACGAATTGGCCGACCGTGCCGAAGTTATTTATTTCAGCAATTCATATTGGCTCTGATTTTGGCGGCAGTTTTAGTGCGGTGACTAATGGTCTCGGGTATCGTCAGTCAGATTATGAAGCAGCGATTGCCCAGATGACTGCGGACTATGGCGTCCCACATTTGAGCTTGTACCGTGATGCGGGAATGACGTTTGCGATTCCCGCTCAAGCGGCCATTTATTCGGTGGATACTTTGCATCCGAACAATGCCGGTCATCGCGTGATTGCACGCAAGCTGCAGTCGTTTTTGGATAGCCACTTTTAGGTTGGCCTAGTCAGTAATGAATGGCACAGTTGATCGTAAATAAAAGCAGCAGCACGCTAATGGGCGTACTGCTGCTTATCTGAATCTAGGTGTCAAAACGGGCTACTTGGCTTTTTTCTTAGTCTTGGGCCCTTGTTTATGCTTCTGCTCGCGCAGCAAGTCTTTGAAGGTTTCGATTTCCGTAGTGTGCTTAGCCATCCATTCCTTGTAGTTAGAATGGGAGTCGGTATCGCTGATTTTAAGGCCGGTTTCTAACCAGAATAAAGCTTCGGTTAGGGAACCGAAATTATGAAACCAGAGTGTGTGGCCGTTGTCAGAGTCCATGGCAACGTAAGACTTGTAGTGGGGCGTTAAAAAGGTATGTTTAACAATTTTGAATGCGGCCCGGCGACGAGTTAATTTGTAATCCGGCAAGATATAGCGGCCAGGATGGGCCAGATGTGGGACAGAGTTCTTACGTTGTTCTTTATATTCAGTCAACATCGCTTTAGCGCGTTCGGGACTGATGAGGGTGATATCAAATTTTGGCATAGCAGGGCTCCCCTTGGTGAATAGCAGTATGGTCAATTATAGTAGTCAAATAATAATACTTATACTATAATGATAGCGCAATTTTATGAAAATTCGAAATATAAAAACCTGAAAATTAGGGATTTTCCCTTTCTTACAGTAAATTTAAGTAAAACTAATCGGAGGTTTGATTATGAGTACAGCACCCCTCAGTTCATTTGAAAAAAATATTCCGGCGGTAACCGAATTGTTAGCGGTTGATGCTGAATTGCAAACGTTCTTTGTGGCTTTGACACCTGGTTATCAGCGCGAATGGGCCCGCTTTATTTTTGGAACTAAGGCACAAGCAACTAAGGAACGGCACATTGAAGTTATGAAGACGGTTTTTCGAGCTGGCTATAAATCTAAGCGAGCGTATGATAGTCGGTCGGGTAAATAGGTGGATTTTGGCAATTTGAAATACGGTGACGGATTGCGATTAAGAATTGGGGTGTAGCCACCAAGATCTAAGCGGGTCTGGGTCCTGATTTGGTCTAATTGCTGTCAATTCTGTGGCTAGCAGGCCTTGTGAGTGCCTCTAAAGCCTGCAATTCTGCTTCCCGAGCATTAAGCGTGGCCTCAATTGCTACGCTGAGCGTGCGCTTTAACCGGCTTAAACGGGGAATGTCTAGACTGACATCATCACCATAAATTGTTTCCAGCGGTGTCCACCAGACGGGACCGGGGTTGGGCGTATCACCGTTATGGCGAGGAAATAAGTGCCAATGAACATGCGCGTCACCATTCCCGAGTAGTTCAATGTTCATTTTGTCTGCATGAAAGGCCTGCGCACAAGCTTCCTGGACGATACTCATCTCCTCAAGGTATCGTAACTTCTCGTGTGCCGGTAAATGATGTAATTCGGTAACGTGATGTTTGGCTAAAAAGAGCGTGTAGCCTTCAAAGTACTGGCTATCAGCAAGGACCACGTAGCCCGTTGTGAGTTCGTAAACGAAATAAGGATTCTGATGTGCCTGAATTAGTTTGATTCGTTCACAGATCGTGCAAGTGGATGTCATTCGCTCGCCTCCTGAGTCTTGATAAGATTAAGTATACGCGTAGATGTGGTGAGTACATCAAAAATGTTAGTGAAACGTCTAAAAAACGACGACCTGAAAATCAATCCTGATTTGGGGTCGTCGTTTTGATTGTAAAAACTAATCGTCAATTCTGTTAGGTCGATCGTGATTAAGGTAAATCGTTGCCAGCTGCAAAGTAAATGTCGTACCATTCTTGCCGAGAAAGCGTAACGTCTGCTCCAGCAGCATTTTGAGCTAGATGTTCCGGATTCATCGTACCAAGGATGACTTGGAAGTGGGCTGGGTGCCGGAGAATCCATGCGGTCGCAATAGCTGATTTAGTGACCTGTTTCTCATCGGCGAGTGCTTGCATGGCATTATTAAGTTCTGGAAACTTCGGATTGTCTAAGAAGATACCCGCGAAGTTACCGTATTGATAAGGCGACCAAGCTTGAATCGTCATCTTATGGAGCCGTGAGTATTCGATCATCTCGCCGTCGTGGTTAAGACTACGTTCGTCCTGCATGTTCGTGTGCAAGCCAAAGTCGATCGCACCGGTATGCATGATACCAAATTGGAGTTGGTTGATGATGAGCCGTTGGTTTAGTGCCGCTTGAAGCATGTCAACTTGCATGGGATTGAAGTTAGAGACGCCAAAGTGGCGCACCTTGCCGCTAGTTTGCAACTTGTCAAAAGCGGCAGCAACTTCTTCGGGTTCCATCAGGGCGTCCGGTCGATGGAGGAGGAAGGTGTCGAGATAATCAACACCTAAGCGTTGAAGTTCGCCATCCACGGCTGCCAGTATGTGCTGTTTGGAAAAGTCGTAACGCTTGCCAGGAACGATGCCGCCTTTTGACTGAATATAGAGCTGATCACGCGATACGTGAGCCTGCTTGAGTGCTTGACCGAAGATGGTCGATGATTGACCACCACCGTAGATATCAGCTGAATCAACGTAATTGATGCCTAAATCAACAGCGGTATCGATAACCTTGGTGGCTTGAGCGACATCCAAGGCGTCCATGCGCATGATGCCAAGCGCCACGCTGGAAGCTTGAATATTGCTGTGACCTAAATTAATCGTTTTCAAAACTAAAGTCCTCCTCAATGTGCAACTTGATTTAAATTCAGTATACGGTTTTCGTAAGAGGATGTAAACGGTTACGACTGGTGCAGACTGTTGGTAAATCTGATTTTAGAGCAAAAAAAATAGAACCCAAGGCTTCTCTACTTGAGTTCTACTTATGAGGAATAATCCTGATTAGCAATGAAAAATTGTTCAGTGTTAATATGATACACCTTCATGCTATTCAATTTTACGCGTGTCCAACTTCTAACGGACTAACCCGTATTTATTGTAACTATCTGCTATAGTCGATCTAAAGTAAGGTTGTTACTTGATTGCGACTCGTTAGACGGGTTTTAACGAAAGTCAAACTCGCGTTTAAAACTTGGGAATGTCTTCGTAACAGACATGCACCTCCGTTTAAACTTTGTAATACCTGAGTCTACAAATGGAACTGGTAATGTGGAACTAACAACTGGTCATCGGAGACACCTGTTTCCAACTAAAACTTAGTTAAAATCTGTTCGTCATTCTAATGCCAATTAATTCTTTGCGGTTATCGTTTATCTAAGGGTCAACGTTCAGTCATCCAACGTAAATCTCACGACACTCGCTAGACCGATAACGCTTCACGGCGCTTAAAACGGTTTCGATAACGACCCAAACTGTGATACTAGCTGTCTAACATTACAGCGACAGCCAAACTCTTTTGAGAAGCTTTGCTAATCGAGGATTAATTCCTTTCCTCACTTAGTATAATAGCATAAACCGCAAACGCTTACAACAAAAACAACCGCGAATTCGCAATAAAAATCAATAGTGACTCAAAACGCTGCTATATCGGGGATTATAGTAAATTTTTTCGAGAAATAGTCGCATAATTTGCTGATTGACCGATCGTTTGAAAAGTCGGCTAATTAGCGCTAATAATTGATTGAATATGGGCTGACATACGGTACAATAGAAGTAGACAAGAAAGCGCTTTATATAACGATGACGTGTATCAAGTGTGGTGGCACTTATACCGCGAAACGTTGGCGTGATTAATCAGTGAATTCAAGCTGGTATGGAAGGACGAGATACGATGACAACAACGTTTAAAGACCGGGCCTTCGAGGCGCTAGGACATGTCATTGACCCTGAATTAGGAATTGATCTGGTTAACTTGGGGTTGATCTATGATGCACAATTGACGGCGGAGGGGACCGCTGAAATTACCATGACGTTGACCATTGCGGGCTGTCCTTTGACCGAATGGTTGGCTAAGGACATTCACGATGAACTGATCAAATTACCAGAAGTTAACAATATCGAGATTGAGATTGTGTGGGAACCTGCTTGGAACGAAAGTATGATGTCCCGCGAAGCTCGAATGGAACTAGGCATTCATAGTTAGTGGCCGGCCTGTTCGCAGCTAGTTCAAGGGCTGACGGTCATTGGATAGGGCATGATTAAGGAAAGACGTTGCTGGTTTAGGCTTGCGGCGCTTTTTTTGCGTGCCACTGTACTAATTCCAGCCAGCAATACGTGCATGCGTCGAGCCAGCAAAAAAACACCAGTGACACAACCATCCGTAGACGATTGTATCGCTGGTGTTTTAGTCATGCTAGAAATGCCGATTTAAAGTTTTGGCAATGGCATCCATGTCTTGTACCCGTTGTAATCAGCGGTGTGCAGTAGTTTTTCGGCATTTGCCACCCGATCTTGGGTTGGAGACTCGATTCCTTCAAGCCGGTACTTGATCTTCATTTCATGATATTTTTTAACGCCCAAAGTATGGTACGGCAATACTTCGACTTTTTGAACGACGTCGTTTGGAATCTTAGCAATGTAATCGCCGAGTTTCTTCAAGTCTTCATCGTAATCAGTCCGTTGGGGAACCAGGACGTGACGAATCCACATATCATCGTGGTGTTGGGCCATGTACTGAATCATATCCAAGATATTTTCGTTCCCATACTGGGTCAACTGCTTGTGTTTGGCAGAATCGATGTGCTTAATGTCGACCAACGAAATGTCCGTGACCTTCATTAGACGTTCGAACTTGTCAAAGAAAGGTTGTTCTCGGGTAAAAGGCTGTCCAGAGGTATCCAGACAAGTACTGATATTCATCGCCTTGGCTTTTTCGAATAAGTCTAAGATGAAGTCGATTTGTACCAGTGATTCACCACCACTGACTGTGATGCCACCCGTCTTGCCCCAGAAAGCCCGGTATTTAGCCGCGTCTTCGAGAATCTCGTCGGCCGTCATTTGATCGCCAACGTTGAGTTTCCAAGTATCAGGGTTGTGACAGTATTGGCAACGCATGTGGCATCCTTGAAGGAATGCCACGTAACGGATACCTGGTCCGTCAACGGAGCCAAACGTTTCGATGGAGTGAACGTAGCCTATCAAAGGCTCCTTTGCCGCCGCTTGCGTTGTTGAAACTTGTTTGTTTTCCATGAGCCTTTCGCCTTCTTAACTATTAAAGATTAAATGTTACATTGATTCGAAGAATGTCCGTGAAATAACGTCATCTTGTTGTTCCTTGGTTAAATCTGCGAAGTAGACACAGTAGCCAGAAACCCGAACCGTTAATGTTGGGTATTCTTCAGGGTGTTTCTGAGCATCAATCAAAGTGTCTTTATTGAAGACGTTGATGTTCAAGTGCATCCCATCGTTCTTCATGTAACCGTCTAACATGTTTACTAACGTGTCTTTCCGTGATTCGAGGTCATGGCCTAACGTGTTAGGAGTAACGCCGAACGTGTTGGAAATCCCGTCAGTTGCGTAACGGTATGGTAATTTGGCAGTTGAAAGAAGTGAAGCTAATGCACCACTCTTTTCAGCACCGTATGCAGGGTTAGCACCTGGTGAGAATGGTTCGCCTTTTTGACGGCCATTTGGTGTGGTACCAGTGTTCTTACCATAAACAACGTTGGAGGTAATCGTCAAAACAGAAGTTGAAAGTTTGGCATTCCGATAGAGGTGATGCGTGTTCATCTTGCTGTATAATTCTTTGACTAACCATTTAGCAATGTCATCAGCGCGATCGTCATTGTTCCCATAACGTGGGTAGTCATTGTCGGCTTTGAAGTCAACGGCGATACCACGTTCGTCACGAATTACTTTAACGTGACCATACTTGATAGCTGAGATTGAATCCGCGGCATGTGATAAGCCAGAAATCCCAGTTGCAAAGGTCCGATCAAGATCAGTATTCTTCAAAGCTAATTGGGCAGCTTCATAGTAGTACTTATCATGCATATAATGAATTGCATTCAGTGAGTTAACGTAAGTGTCAGCTAACCAATCCATTTGCTTGTCTAATTTCTTCATGAATTCGTCGTAATCGATGTATTCTGAAGTAATTGGTTCGTAAGCAGGGCCAACTTGATCTCCAGCAATTTCGTCGCGGCCACCATTGATGGCATAAAGAATCGCTTTGGCTAAGTTTGCCCGGGCACCGAAGTACTGGATTCCATCAGCAATTGGTTGTGCGGAAACACAGCAAGCAATGCCATAATAATCGGTACCCCATTGTACCCGCATCAAGTCATCATTTTCATACTGAATGGTTGAACTGTCGATTGAAACTTCAGTTGCGTAACGTTTGAAGTCTTCTGGTAAGCGGTCTGACCATAAAATCGTGATGTTTGGTTCTGGTGCGGCGCCCATGTTGTCCAAAGTCTTTAAAATCCGGAAAGCGGTCTTAGTCACATGGTGTTGACCGTCGACGCCTAAACCACACATTGATAAGGTTGCCCAGATTGGGTCACCAGAGAAGAGAGAATTGTATTCTTCAGTACGGATGAACCGAACCATCCGTAGTTTCATGACGAATTGATCAATTAATTCTTGAGCTTGGCTTTCGTCCAGAACACCATTGTCCAAGTCACGTTGGATGAAGATGTCCATCGTTGTATCAATCCGGCCAACGGACATTGCAGCGCCGTTTTGGGTCTTGATAGCAGCTAAGTAAGCGAAGTACATCCATTGAATAGCTTCTTGAGCATTAGTTGCAGGCTTGCTAATATCGTAGCCATAACTGGCAGCCATCTTCTTCATATCTGCTAAAGCACGGTATTGATCTTGAACTTCTTCACGGAGGCGAATAACATCATCAGTCAATTCACCATCACCAATGTGGGCAAAGTCATTAGCTTTGTCTTCCATCAAACGATCGATCCCATAAACAGCGACCCGTGGAAGATCAGGAATGAGACGGCCACGTGCGTATGCATCTGGTAGTCCGGTGATGATCTTGTAGTGACGTGCTTTCCGCATGTCAGGAGTATAAACATCGAAGACGCCTTGGTTATGAGTCTTGCGATATTCAGTGAAAATCTTGTCGTTTTCTTCATCAGGGGTATAACCGTATGATTTCAAAGCGTCATCAGCCATTCGAATACCACCAAATGGCATGAAGGCCCGCTTCAAAGGCTTGTCAGTCTGGAGACCAACAATCTTTTCGAGATCTTTTTGAATATAACCAGGGCCGTGTGAAGTAATCGTTGCAACGACTTTAGTATCAGCATCCAACACACCACCAGCGGCACGTTCTTGTTTCTTTAATTCTAAGACTTTGTCATTCAAGGTCTTAGTAGCGGCTGTTGGTCCGGCCAGGAAGCTTTCGTCGCCATTGTACTGTGTGAAGTTATTTTGAATAAAATCACGAATGTTGATTTCTTCCTGCCAGTGCCCGCCTTTGAAACCTTTCCAAGCTGCTGGTTTTGTTGTCTTTTCTGATGTAATCATTTTCTCGCCTCCATAATTTGAATCCAATCAAATGATTGATAAAATTCTATATTTGAATCATAACATTTTTTGCTGGATTTGTAACCGCTTTCAGGTGATTTATTTCACGTTTGGGTTATTTTTTTGCAATCTATTATTGAAAAGTTGACTATTAACGTTGATATAACAGTACTTACATAGCTAGATAGGCATTGGTAATTCACTTAATTATATTTAGAAAACGGCTAAAAACAAGACTTGTTTTGATATATAAGTGGAATATTGTCCATAATGTAACAAGTGTTTAACTAGTTAATTAATAAAAAGTGCAACGAGGTGTGGAGGGTGTTAAAAGCGTTTGCCGTTGATTTTATGAGGAAGTTCGTTATCATAAAGAAGATAAGCAGAAACTAGTGAATGTAGTGAAAGGTGGGCGTAATGCGGATGCTCGAACAAATTGAACAATATATTGACAGTTGTATTGAAGCTGGCGACATTTATGGGGCGTCGTTTAGCTTGATCACCCCTAAAGGTATCAATCAATACTATCATGGTAAGCAGGGCCGCGATGAGTTTGCCGTGGGCTTAGATCCTGCGATGATTTATGACCTAGCATCGGTAACTAAGGTTGTAGGGACCACGACGAGGATTTTTCAGTTGTTATCGGACCACACGATTCATTTAACGGACTCGGTTGCCCGGTCTTTACCTGGGTTCACTCATCCTGAAATAACGATTAAAAACTTGTTACTTCATAATAGTGGGCTACCGGCAGATATTGATAACCTGGATAAGATGCAACGTGAAGATCTGATCAAAGCGGTTTATGATGCGCCACTCGTCACGGCACCAGGGACAACGTATGTCTATTCAGACCTGGGATTTATTTTATTGGGATGGATTATTCGTGCGGTTGACGGCTCATTGGCTCGGAGTATTCAAGACCACGTTTGCTATCCACTAGCGATGACCAATACGGGTTATAACTTAAATCGTCCGAAGATTCGGTTTGTGCCGACGGAGTTTGATCCGCGGCGGGGTCAGATTCAAGGACAGGTGCATGATTATAAAGCCTTTTTGTTGAATGGTGAGAGTGGTCACGCAGGCTTGTTCTCAACGCTGACGGATTTATCCGTATTTATTGAAATGATGTTAAACTTTGGTGAATATCAAGGCAAACGGGTGCTGGATGAAAATGTCTTTGACTGGTTAGGCGAGTATGACGAAAATGGCCGGACGTTAGGTTGGGAACGACGTGCGGGACGACATCAATATTTCCATACTGGTTTTACTGGCCCGGCAGTTGCTTTTGATTTGGATCGTCAAATTGGGCTGGTTGTGTTAACAAATCGAGTTTATCCAACTAGTGACAATCAGGTCTGGAACCAAGATCGTAAGCGAGTATTCGATCTGTTTTTTGAATCCTGATGATGGCAGCTTCATTAATAGTTAGTAGTTAAATTAAATAAGCGTCGCAGCCACTTAAGGCTGCGACGCTTATTTAATTACGATTTCATGACAGCTAGACCGCTGAAGTGTTTGGCACTTGTGGGTGCTAAGCAAACGCTATTTTGCTTTTTGCTTCTATATATACGTTATTTTTGCAACCAGCGAAGTCCGGGAACATGACGTGCAATTTTATAACCAGCGGCACCGATAATGACACCAGCCCAATTTGTGATGACATCATCGATATCAACCCAACGTTTGAGGTTAACCAACCAGTCAAGGATGAATTGTCCCAGCTCGAGTGTTAGCCCCGTAAGAAATCCCAACCAAATAAAACGACGCCAGGGCAAGTCGGGAAAATTCCATGCCAGTAAACCGCCCAATGGAACAGTGAGGAGAACGTTGAGCCAAAATTCAATGTCAAGTTGTTGGAAAGGAATCACGTTCAGCTTAACGGGTCCCCATTGAATATATTGAATAACGAGTTGGGTACCAAAATTGTAACTGGTAGGTGTGTAGCAAAAAGCAGTTAAGACCCAGAGAAAGGCAATTAAACTGAGTTGCTTAAAACGCTGGATATTTGTGCGCGCTGATCGCGCACAAGCGTATAGTAGAACAATAAACATTAATGAAATCAAAAAGAATGGTAGCCAAGCTAGCATAATTTAGTCGCTCCTTTAATTAAATAGTATAGAGAAAGAAAGCTGGTTTGACTATTAATAAAAAGAAATTCAGAAAAAGTGTTGACACTTTTTACTTCAATTGGTATATTAGTAAACGTTGCTGCTACGGCAGATACATCTCACCACCAAATAATTATTGAAATTAGTTGTTGACAACTTCTTCAGTAATTGGTAAGATAGTTTCTGTTGTCGCAATGGCAACCACGACAAATTAATCAAGTTACTTCTTAAAAAAAGTTGTTGACAAGATATTGATTAAGATGTTATGATGATTAAGTTGTGTTAAGCAATTAACACACGGAATTAGATCTTTGAAAACTGAACAAAGTTTCGACGAATCAAATGTGTAGGGTCTCTTGGTTTTGAATCAAGAG
>NZ_JBMNVY010000021.1:0-46477 GCF_049745435.1 Lactiplantibacillus sp. YT640 | reverse complement strand
TGGTGACTTCATTTTATAGGACTCAGGCTATGAGTTCTTTTTTATTTTTTTCTTACTTGTTGCACTTCAATTGTAAATTCGTCATTAACAACATGTGTGGCGCTTGTTCGCATCGAGGTTTATGGGGCAAAATAATAAACTAAGACGGTTAATCCCAAGTTTTAACTTAAATTCAGTTGTACTACGCTAAATTTATTTTTGTGAATAAATCGGGGGAAGTTATAAGTGATAGTATTAGTGAATTTAGGTTACAAGAATAGGAAAATCTTGGTAGACCAGATTGACAATGTTATTAGCCCCCATGCGCGTAAGTATTGAGCACATTTTTTTTGCTTCTTCGTATTGTTGCAATACCATTGCTAAACGGATCTTACTCAATAATAGTAAATCATACCGGTGAGCGTGTTTGGTTAACTCGATACTTTTTTGTAAATAGTTAATTGTTATGCTTTTACCGAATGCATTGGAGTTGGTCATGTTAATGAATGCTAAATTAGAATAAATAGCATTTTGTAGTAAAACATTATTATCTCCATACTGGTTAAGTTTAGTAATAATTTTTTCCCAATTCTTAGTGCAGTTTGGAAGTCAAAAATATATAGTAAATTATTAATAATAAAAAGGTCTGTATGATTCCAGACACTTACCGTAGACAATTCGTTCCAGACAGGTTTGACAAGGTTAGTAAGTTGATCGCAATTGTACGTATCAACGTGTATAAGAGCATCTAAAACACAAATTATATAATGGATATAGCGTAACGTCGATTTTTCTTCCAGCTGTCGAGCCTTTTTCAAAATAGATTTCATTTTTTTAACTTCAGAAGTATCTGAGATACTTTCAAACTCATTTATCAGTGCCTGATCGGCAGAAAATTGGTGCCCCTGTCTGTACTCCTCAAAATTGCTAAGCGAAATTCCTAATCTCTGAATTATTTTGATCATTGTGGTATATGGCAAATCTTTATAACCGTGCTCGACCTCACCTATGGAACGTCGTGTTGTTATATTTTTTGCTAATTCAAGTTGAGACATTCCTTTGTTTTTCCGTAACATATGAATCATTTCTCCTGTATTCATGAATTCACACCTAATTTTAATATTTTGTGCGAGTTTTGCACAAAGTTCACAGTATCATTGAACTATGAAATAAAATGAATATAAATACGTATTAGGAGGGAATTTTTAATGAAGATTAGACATATACGACGATATTATTCTTTTTTAGCCTATTTACCGATGCTTGGAATTATGACGTTAAGCTGGATTGTTGGTGGATAATCTTATGAAAAGCAAAAACGTGTATTGGGAGCTACTGAAGTATAAATACTGCAAAATGTTTTTGCGCTTTTTTCAATAGTGCTCCTTTATTAAATATGATAATGATTAGTTATAAATATACTCTTTGAGGAGAATATAAAGATGACATTAAAGAAATTTTTTGCTATGCTGATTTTGACCACTATGATACTTTCACTTAGTGTATTTTCAAGTTTTGATGGTTTTTCAGAAAGTATAGGTGAAATACATGCACAGGCAGCCAAGTATAAGAGAGTTGCACCTAAGCCTAAGGGAAAATGGAAACTTAGGAAAAAATTCAAAAAACTGTTAAAATAACAAAAAAGTTAAAGAAGTCTGGGTCTGCAGCAATCATGACTTACGTAGTACAGGCGCTTGCGTCCAAATATGGCGGACAAGCAATTTGGATGTTCGGGGGTACATTTTTTGGGAGCTATTTTCCTGCAGGAAATACTTATTTAACTGCGTGGGCGTATAAGCGCGCTAACAAGTATGTAGTACAATATAAAACAGTTATTCATATTTATACGAATAAATCTAGGAAACACATTCGTAAAAAGGCTTCACGTATTCAGTCGTTTGTAAAGAAATATAAGGTGGTTAGGGTGGATTAATTATGGATCAATACCCAAATTTTAAGCTATTTATTGATAAATATTTACCATGGCTAGCCGTTATTGGCTTTGTTGTGACAGTTAGTGTTAATGGCAATGTTTGGTTGTATTTTATGTCGGTGCTGATTGTATTTGTTGTGATTGCAATTATTGACTTGCTGTTTAAGTATTGGAACCACGCCAAAATTTTAGGTATCATGATTGTTCTTTTAGTACTTGGACTATGGTTGAATCGCTAAGAAAATACCAGGATTAGTGTCTGACGCGGCATTTTCAATGGATTTATAAAGAGGCATTGTGCTTTTCTGAAATGCCATGGCTAGCATCAATAAGGGGCTTCTGTCAACCAGTGTCGATGAAGTTATATCTAGAATCCAATTCATTTATGAATTGGATTCTTTTTTGAAGTGCGCCCGGCATGGGTGATAACTAGGCGGTGTAAGTCCGCTGTGGGCCGTAGTAGTCGGAACCACGAGTTGAGGGCAAGGGCGTTCGCCGTGAGACGGAGTCTGAAGGAAGCCTAAGACAAAATACCGAACCGATGTACAAGAAGTGGCTACAAGGCTGATTAGACTGGATGAAGTTGCTTCACAAACTGAAGTCCTACACTACTTGAAGTCGAAGTTAGTAAAGCCAACGGTTGCATGGTATGAAAGCTATCATTCTTACCCGGGGAGGCCTGTCGGATAAGCTCCCAACAAGGACGCCGATATGGGTTTACAGGAGTAAACTAGTCAGCCGAGGTCATAGTAATCTGCCGTATGGCAGATGAAGGACTGAACAATAATAATTCTCACCGATACTGGAGGTGTTGGTAGTGCGAAGATTGCAGAAAACAGAACAAGCTGACCGCCAAGGGATGAATAGTCTGGAAGACAAAGAGTATCTTGGGGCGCATCGTACTACTAACGGTGAAAGTACGGCGCAGGATGGCATTCAATTTGTAGACCGGGTCCTTCCTTGCAAGTAGTAATCTGAACCTAGCGTTTAAGCGTGTTCGGAGGAATAAGGGCGTAGCTGGAATTGACGGCATGACCGTTGACCAACTGGCCGAATATATTTACAAGAACCGGGAAGAACTCCTAGAGAGTTTACGTAATGGAATATATCGGCCGCAACCAGTCAGACGGGTAGAGATACCAAAACTCGATGGCTCAACCAGAAAACTGGGAGTACCTACAGTTGTTGATCGTATGATCCAATAAGCTGTGGTACAGGTGCTTTCGCCGATATACGAACAAGTATTTTCCGACAATAGCTATGGATTCCGACCAGGTCGGAGTGCGCATGACGCGATTCAAAGTGTCACCGAACTCTACAATCAAGGCTACCACTATGTGGTAGACCTCGATTTAAAGGCATACTTTGATACGGTTAACCACGACTTACTAATGAACTTCATCAAACAACGAGTAACTGATCCATGGCTACTCCACCTAATTCGGCGCTTCCTAACAAGCGGGGTCATGAATGGCGAGCTGTTTCGAAAGACGACGAAGGGAACACCACAAGGTGGGAACCTGTCGCCGCTGCTGGCCAATATTTATCTCAACGAGTTGGACAAGCTATTGACCCAGCGGGGCCACCGATTTGTGCGCTATGCCGATGACTGTAATATTTATGCCAGAAGTAAGCGAGCGGGAGAACGAGTCTTACGCAATGTCACAATCTTTCTTGAAATTAAGTTGAAACTAACAATTAACTGTCATAAAACGACGGTTGGCTCACCACTCCGACTAAAGTTTCTAGGATTTACGCTCGGTGTAGACCGTAATGGGGCATATGCACGACCGCACAAGGTCGTGAAACAGCGAATCAAACAAGCCCTTAAGATAATGACTGGGCGAAGTCGTGGAATTAGTTGGTTAATGTTGATGAAGAAAATTAAACAGAAAATGCGAGGATGGCTACAGTACTATGGGATTGGCAAGATGAAGACGTTTATTCAACAACTGGACCAATGGTTGCGAAGTAGGATTAGACAGTTGATATGGAAACGGTGGAAGAAAATCAAAACCCGATATCGTGAGCTAATTAAGCTAGGAATGACACCGGAACAGGCCAAGACTAATGCCAATACCCGCAAGGGATATTGGCGAATTGCCCATAATAAAACACTAACCTATACGTATACAAATCAAAAGCTGGAGCGTCTTGGACTAATAAACCTGTCCAAGACACTCCAGCAAATACAGAGTGCTTAAATTATTGAACCGCCGTATACGGAACCGTACGTACGGTGGTGTGAGAGGTCGGTAATTGAAATAATCAATTACCTCCTACTCGATTGCAACCGAATTTGATAAAAAAGTTTTACTAGTTAACCATACGTCGTTCTTTTGATTTGCCTGATTTCATCTCTTTTCAACTATGACTCGATATTTTGTGGTTTGGTATATTTAGGTCTACAAATAAGAAAAAGTGACAATTATGAGTAAAATTAAGCAAGAGGAATAAATAAGAACATGTGAAAAAATAAACATTTTTATCTAGAACTCATTCTAAGCAATCTTTGTATGCTAATATACTGATACATAAACCTCATAACTAATACTTATAGCTAAAACTGAGTTTGACTATAGCTATATGGGGGCGCTAAACTAGGATTATAAACTAAATGTTATTTTTTTCACACACTTAGTAAGCGCTTACCAACACATTAATTGGAGGTTATCAACATGACAGAATATCGAGTTGAATCAGATACTTTAGGCGAAGTTAAAATTCCTGCGAACGCCTTATGGGGTGCTCAGACAGAACGGAGTCGCCATAACTTTCCGACTGGTACGAAGATGCCGTTGGAAATGATTCGGGCATTACTTCAAATTAAGCGGGCCGCAGCGATTGCGAATAAAGAAGTTGAAGCAATGACTGCTGAAAAAGCTGATTTAATCGTGGCTGCCATTGATAAGTTATTAGCGCTCGACGATGAAGATTTGCGTAAGGACTTTCCGCTGGTTGTTTACCAAACTGGTTCGGGGACGCAAACGAATATGAACGTTAATGAAGTGGTCGCACACATGGCTGGTAAGATCAATCCTGATATTGAAATCTTGCCGAACGACGATGTTAACCATGGTCAAAGCTCTAACGATATCTTCCCAACGGCGATGAACATTACGGCCGCAGTTGCCGTGGATAAGCTGATTGCCGCAGCGGAACACTTATTAGCGGAATTGAAGATCAAACAAAAGAAGTACTGGCGGGTAGTAAAGATCGGCCGGACCCATCTTCAAGATGCAACGCCATTAACTTTTGGCCAAGAAGTGAGTGGTTGGGCCAGTGCGATTGAACATGATATTGCCTACTTAAAACAGTTGAATCCAACGTTAGGCGAGCTTGCAATGGGTGGGACCGCCGTTGGGACTGGTCTAAATGCTGCCCCTCATTTTGCTGAAAATATTGCTGCGGCGATGAGCAAATTGTATGGGATTGAATTTACGGCTGATTCCAATAAGTTCTATGGTTTGGCCCATCATTCTGGCTTAAACGTGGTTCACGGGGCCATCAAGACCCTAGCAGCCGATTTGATGAAGATTGCCAATGATGTGCGGTTCTTGGCAAGCGGTCCACGGGCCGGTTATGACGAATTAAACATTCCGGCTAACGAACCCGGCTCATCAATCATGCCTGGGAAAGTTAACCCAACCCAAGCTGAAGCCATCACTATGGCAGCGGTACGAGTTATGGGGAATGACGTGGTCGTCGATTTAGCTTCTAGCCAAGGTAATTTTGAAATGAACGTTTACAAGACCGTTTTGATTGATGCCTTCCTTGAATCTGCTGAATTGTTAGCTGGAACGATTACCGGCTTCACTGACCGAATGATTGCTGGTTTGACGGTCAACCAAGACCGGATGGCAGAGTTAGTCGACAGTTCCTTGATGACGGTTACGGCATTGTCACCACATATTGGCTATCATGATAGTGCGATGATTGCTCAAGCAGCTGAAAAAGCGGGGACGACATTGCGTGAAGCAGCCATCAAGTCTGGCAAAGTAACCGCGGAACAATTCGATGAATGGATGGTTCCACTGGATATGACGAATATTGATGATTAAGCTAAAATAAGTATTGATCGGCGTTGAACCGTTAACGTGGATCAAGGTGGCACGGGTCATTGTTCCTAGACTTGGAATGGTGGCCCGTGTCCAGTTAACGACAATAATAAATGAGATTTTGGTTCCATCCTGGGGAATACCCCGGACGAATTGAGAGGAGAAGTGGCAATCAATGGCTGAAAAGTTTACATTTACACCAACCGCCTTAGCGGATCTAAAACCGAACTATGACGTAGTGATTATTGGATCGGGGGGCGCGGGTTTGACTGCGGCAATCCAGGCACATGAATTGGGCCTGAACCCGGTTATTTTAGAAAAAATGCCGAAAATCGGTGGTAACACCACCCGGGCTTCATCCGGTATGAATGCGGCGGAGACGAACGTCCAATTGCATCACCATATTGTTGATAGTTTTGGCGATTTCTACGGCGAAACCCTTAAAGGTGGTGGCGGTATGAATAACCAAGCACTGTTGAAATTCTTCACGGAACACAGTGCGCTCGCAATTGACTGGTTAGCAGACCACGGCATTAAGTTGGATGATTTGACGATTACTGGTGGGATGAGTGTGATGCGGACTCATCGGCCAAGTTCCATGGCTCCCATTGGTGGTTTCTTAGTCACTGAGTTGTTGAAACAAGTGGCGGCTGACCAGTTACCACTCTTCACAGATGTCAAAGTCGATGAACTACTCGTCGAAGCCGGCAAAATTAGTGGCGTCAAGGCAACAACCCCAGATGGAGCTGTCACGATTACGGCTGGAGCCGTCTTGTTAGCAACCGGTGGCTTCGGTGCGAATAAGACCTTGTTAGGCCAGTATCGTGATGATCTTAAAAACTATCAGACGACCAATCAGCCGGGCGCGACTGGAGATGGGATTCTGTTGGCACAAGCTATTGGGGCTAAGTTGGTTGATATGGACCAAGTCCAAGTTCATCCGACGGTCCAACAAAATACAGATCATGCTTATTTAATCGGTGAAGCGGTTCGGGGCGAAGGTGCGATTTTGGTCGATAACCAGGGGGCTCGTTTCGTCAATGAACTCGACACGCGTAAGAACGTGACGGCCGCTATCGACCAACTGGGTGGTACTGGTGCCTACTTGATCTTTGACCGCGGTATTCGTGACCGGGTCAAAGCGGTTGAATTCTATGATCACATTGGCCTGGTAAAGACTGGGACTGACTTGGAAGCACTGGCGACTGCGACCGGCTTAGACGCTGCGACGCTTAAACAGACGGTGGCTGACTGGAATCAGGCAGTCGCTAACCATAATGATGCGGCCTTTAACCGGACGACTGGGATGGATCGCGATATTGCGGCGGGACCGTTCTACTCAATTCACATTGCGCCAGCTGTTCACTACACGATGGGTGGGATTGCCATTAATCCAGCAACCCAAGTGTTGAATCAGGACGAACGACCAATTGCCGGCCTGTTTGCAGCCGGTGAAGTGGTCGGCGGTCTCCACGGCAATAACCGGATTGGTGGTAACTCAATCGCTGAAACGGTAATCTTTGGCCGTCAAGCCGGACAACAGATGTTCAAATATTTACAATAAGTTATTTTGACTAACCCAAATCAATAGTCCATGCGCTTGAGTAATCGGTGCGTGGGCTATTTTTGATTTGGGCTGTAGTTAGAGACCAAAGAAATTAGTTTAAAAATCGACTAATTTCGGTTAAGCTGGAAATATAACAAACATATAGGAAGAAAGTGACAAGCATGGCGACGATTTTTACAACCGGTGAACCGCAAACAATCACGGCAATGCTAGCAGCCCGTGATCAACGGGTCGCGTATCAGCAACAGTTGACAGCGACTAACCCCCGGGCCACGATTGCGGCAATTAAGTTGAATATTCCGGGACCGATTAAGAATAACGCTGCACTACGACGGTTGTTTTTGGCCGGTGTCCAGCGGTTTGAAGCTGAGTTGTCGACATACACGGTGGCAGCTGATTGGAATCATCCGGCGGGTAATGAGCGGTTCTTGATTCTGACGACTGACTTTGCGACTAGCAAACGGCTGGCGGTCGCTTTTGAAGAACACGATCCGTTAGGTCGCTTATATGATATTGATATCTTACAAGCGGGTTCACAGCGCGCGCTGTCGCGGACGGATTTGGGGCTGCCGAAGCGTCGTTGCTTATTATGTCACCGTGAAGCCAAGGATTGCGCGCGTTCACGGCGGCATTCAGTGGCTGAGCTACAGCAAAAGATTGCGGCGATGTATATGAAGGAATTTGGTGAGCGCGGATGAATACACGTGATTTAGATTATTTTCGGGCGTTAGTTGATTGCCAAAATTATACGATGGTCGCCAAGCAGTTTGCGGTTTCACAACCGGCAGTGACTCAAGCAATTCATCGATTGGAAAAAGAGTTTGCAGTCAAATTGGTGATTCAAGACCGTCGCCATCAACAGACAAATATTACCCGGGCCGGTCAGCTGCTTTACAAGAATGCACGCCAGATCCAGGCGAGTTTGCAACTTGCTCATCGCGAAATTCAGAGTACGTTACAGACTGATATTCGTTTTGGCTTACCACCAATTATTGGCACTTTATATTTCCCTCAAATTGCGGAAAAGTTACTTCAGAACGGGTTACTGCAACAGTTAAAAATAACGGAAACGGGCTCAGATGAGCTATTGCGTAAGTTAGTGCATGGTGAGATCAACATCGCGTTATTAGGGTCCTACTTACCATTTGATTTGCCGACAGTTAGTGCGGTTCACTTAGGGGCACGGCCATTCAGTATTATCGTGAGTCCTCAAAATAGTTTGGCGAAACAAGCCGCCGTTAGTTTTAAGGATCTCGGTCAGGCACAGTTCATTGGATTAGATGGCAAATACGTGCACCCACAAGCCTTCCGAGCCTATTGTGACTTTGCCGGGGTACATCCAGAAGTTATCTACCGGACCCCCGATATCTCATGGGTCAAAGCCTTAGTTAAAGCCAACTTGGGCATTAGCTTACTGGTTCGTGATGTGGTTAAAGCGGATGATGGCGTCGTATGTTTGGAAATCAAAGATCAATTGCCGGTCAGCTTCAATATCTCGGTGGTCACACGGGCTGGGTACTTACCAACCACTGATGAACAACGGTTTATTGATCAATTACTTAAAATGAAGATTTAAACGTCGCGACTGAGCCATCTGTCTAAGTGAACAGCACGATTCCTTGAGTGGTTCAACTTTTACTTTGAGATTGACGTGTCTTCACGATTGTTTCATTTGGATATATCGCAATTTGTCTTGATTACGAAAACTGCACCACCCTCACAGACTATTCTGTAAGGGTGGTGCAGTTTTGCTTAATCGGTCTGATCAGTGTCAACCGCTAATGTTTCGTGCAAAATGGTCAGTAGCTGTTGCTGCACGGGGGTCAGAATATGGGTTGTTCGGTAGACGATGCTTGTGATGAATTCAGGGGGTTCAATGTCCATCAAGTCCAGTCGTACGACGTCAGTACGGTAGTGATCGACGATTTTGGTAAAGAAACCGATGCCGACATTTTCACCAATCAATTTCATTAAAACGTGGGTATCGTTGGAACGAAAGACGATGTTGGGGCGAAAGTGATTCCGGCGCGTGAGTTTGTTGAAGGCCGTATTATGGATGAAATTACTATTAAAGAAAACAAATTTTTCACGTCGTAGTTCGTTAAAGTAGACCCGTTTACGTTGTGCTAACGGATGTTGTTTGGACACGTAGATACAGAAGGGCTGACGGTCAAATTCTTCGGCAATCAACGTTTGGTAAGCGAGCGGCTCCACCGAACCAAGTAGGGTCATGTCAACGCGACCGTCCCGCACAGCGTTACGTAGCCAAATCGAGCCCCCCTCAATGGTTTCGAGACCGGCTAATAGCCCTTCCGCGGCCAATCGGGCACCGATTTTTGGAAAATAATGGTTTTCAATAATTGGCGGTAATCCTAAAATCAGTCGATTTTGGGATAGATTGTCGATTTCTTGGTGGGCGAGGCGTAACTCATGTAAAACGATTTTAGCGTGTTCAGCAAGTTGCGCCCCGCTAGCAGTGACGTGTAACGTATTTTTAACACGGTCACGAATCACGAGTGGTGCCCCGAATTCAGACTCCAGGCGTTTGATTGCGGTGGTCACAGTTGGTTGGCTCACACCGAATGTTTTCGCAACTTTTGAAAAATTTTTTTGAGAAATTAATTCATCGAAATAAGCTAAGTCTTTTGTGTTCATTTTTATTCCTTTCTAAATCAGCTTTTGTAGCGACCTTATTTAATATATTTATATCATATCATAGTTTTGACTATAACATTTTACTGGCGTTACAGTATTACTTGTAAATTGATAGGACGTTTTTCCTAGCAATGAAAATTGATGAAAATGTAAATTAATTAGGAGGCCGCAGTAATGACAAAAACTGCAAGTGAAATTTTAAATAACCCATTCTTAAATAAAGGCACTGCCTTTACCAAAGAGGAACGTCAAGCACTTGGTTTGACGGGGACGTTACCAAGCAAGGTTCAAACAATTGATGAACAGGCGACGCAAGCTTATGCCCAATTCAAGAGCAAGCCCAGTCGTTTGGAACAACGGATTTTCTTAATGAATCTCTTTAACGAAAACCGGACACTATTCTTCCATTTGATGGATGAACACGTGGTTGAATTTATGCCAATCGTTTATGATCCCGTCGTTGCCGATTCCATTGAACAATATAATGAATTGTTCTTGGACCCACAAAATGCGGCCTTTGTTTCCGTAGATGCACCTGAAGATATTGAAGCAACTTTGAAGAATGCAGCGGACGGCCGTGATATTCGGTTAGTCGTTGTTACGGATGCTGAAGGTATTCTTGGTATGGGTGACTGGGGTGTTAACGGTGTTGATATTGCCATTGGTAAATTAATGGTTTACACCGCCGCTGCCGGCATTGACCCATCACAAGTACTGCCAGTTAGCATCGATGCTGGAACAAACAACCAGAAATTATTAGATGATCCATTGTATCTTGGTAACCGGCACAAGCGTGTTTCCGGCGAACAATACTATGATGTGATCGACAAGTTCGTTGCTGCTGAACAACAATTATTCCCAGATTCATTGTTACACTTTGAAGATTTCGGTCGCGACAATGCTCAAGTAATCTTGGACAAGTACAAGGATCAAATCGCAACCTTTAACGATGATATCCAAGGAACCGGGATGGTTGTTTTAGCTGGTATCTTAGGCGCATTGAACATTTCAAAGGAAAGCATCAAGGACCAAAAAATCTTATCATTTGGTGCCGGAACGGCCGGTATGGGAATTGCCAACCAAATCTTGGATGAATTGATGCAAGCTGGTTTAACAGAAGAAGAAGCTAAACAACACTTCTACGCTGTTGATAAGCAAGGTTTACTATTTGACGACACGGAAAGTTTAACCCCAGCCCAAAAAGCCTTCACGCGCAAACGGAGTGAATTTAGCAACGCCGACGAATTAACCAACTTGGAAGCCGTTGTTAAAGCCGTTCACCCAACCGTTATGATTGGGACATCGACTCAGCCTGGTACCTTTACTGAAAGCATCATTAAGGAAATGGCGGCGCACACGGAACGGCCAATCATCTTCCCACTTTCTAACCCAACCAAGTTAGCGGAAGCTAAAGCGGAAGACTTAATCAAATGGACTGACGGCCGGGCCTTAGTTGCGACTGGGATTCCAGCTGATGATGTTGAATACAAAGGTGTCACTTACCAAATCGGTCAAGGAAACAACGCCTTGATGTACCCTGGTTTAGGATTTGGTTTGATTGCTTCAACAGCCAAGGTGCTGAACGCTGAAACCTTGTCAGCAGCCTGCCACGCATTAGGTGGAATCGTTGATACGTCGAAGCCGGGTGCCGCAGTATTGCCACCAGTTGCGAAAATTACTGAATTTTCACAAAAATTAGCTGAAGTCGTGGCACAAAGTGTTATCGATCAGAAGCTCAACAAAGAACCAATTGCAGATGCTAAACAAGCGGTTGCTGATATGAAGTGGGTCCCAGAATACCGGGCCATCAGCAAATAGTGTCGGTAAAATAAGAGAATTGTAAGAGGGTATAAGAGCACATGGGAGTTTTATGGAATTCAATTCAAAGCGTCTTAGTTGTCGTTTTGATCATGATATTAGGTTTCGTCCTACGACGAGCAGGTTGGTTTGATGATAAGTTTGCTGGAACAATTTCCAAATTTATCAAAAATATCGCTTTGCCAGCATCGATTTTCGTATCTGTGCTGAGCCGACTAACTCGTGGGCAATTAGGATCATTTGCAGGTTACTTGGCATATGCATTTCTAGCCGTGATTATTGGCTACTTGATTGCCTTTGCGCTAGTTAAAATTATGCGGGTCCGTCCAGGTCGTAAGGGGATTTTCATCAATGCGATCGTCAACGCCAACACGATTTTCATTGGGTTACCTTTGAACATTGCGTTGTTCGGTGACAAGAGTATGACGTATTTCCTTGTTTACTATATTGTTAATACCGTTTCGACATGGGCATTTGGGGTCTTCTTGATTTCAAACGACGACCCGACGAAATCCAAGGAAAAGACGCATAACAAGATTGATTGGAAGAAAGTCATTCCAATGCCATTGGTTGGTTTCTTAGTTGCATTAATTTTCTTACTGCTAAATATTCCAATCATGAAGGTATCATTTGTCAGTTCAACGTTGACTTACGTTGGAAACTTAGTAACACCACTTTCCTTGATTTATATCGGGATCGTGTTAGCCGACGCTGGTCTGAAGAGTATTCGCTTTGACCGTGATACGATTGTTGCGTTGATTGGTCGCTTCATCTTGTCACCAATCATCATGATTCTTGTCTTGATGGTTGCTGGTAATCTCGGTGCAAGTTTCCCAACCTTAGCATCGCAAACCTTGATTGTTCAATCAGCAACGCCAATGCTAGCCGTGTTACCAATCTTGGCTAACGAAGCACATGGTGACGTGGAATACGCCACTAACATCGTGACAACGAGTACCGTGTTGTTCATCGTGGTTGTGCCAGTCTTGATGACCTTGATCCAATATATTTAAAGTTTATTTAGAAGTATTCCGGTTGAAAGAGACGGGATGCTTCTTTTTTTGATCAAAACTGCTTGAGTTGAACCCGATTAAAATATGTTAAAGGTTAAAATTAAGGTCGATCAGTCGAATTATTTCAGCTGACCGACCTTAATCTTTTACGAAAGGAGTGCTTGAAGACACAAGCTTGTGGCGATTGCGTTTAAACAGATGAATATGATAGAAACAAATTTAAGTCGTAACCCATAATAATGCGGTTAAATTAAAATTAGTGAATCTTATGGATTATTAATAAATTTGTTTAAAATAACCAATGCTGTAAAGTGCTGCCTTGAAAGGATTCAATTAGGAATTGATTGAAATTGTTAGATTTACTTGACTAATTGCACAAAAATTAATAGAATTAACAACGTTGCATTATTAAGATTTAGATTAGGAGGCGTACCGGATGAAAGCATCACAACGATTGCTGGTTAAAAAATCAGTCAATCCAGCTAATTTTAATAAGGGTGGCCTCGAAAAGACGTTGAGCGCATTTAGTTTAACCATGATGGGTGTTGGCGCAATCGTGGGTTCTGGGATTTTTATCACCCCCGGAATTATCGCCGCTAAGTATGCCGGTCCGGCTGCCATGCTCTCATTTGTGATTGCTGCGGTCGTGTGTTCGCTGGCCGCATTATGTTACGCTGAATTTTCTTCAACCATTCCCTTGGCGGGGAGTGCTTATACTTACGTTTATACCGTTTTTGGGGAATTCTTAGCGTGGATTCTTGGTTGGTCTCTGATCTCAGAATATTTATTCGCGGTATCTTCGGTGGCGGTAAGTTGGTCATCGTACTTTCAGAATTTAATGAGCGGCTTTGGCCTAAAACTACCAACATTTCTGACCGCCGCAGCTGGTACTGCCGGTGTCAGTGGTGCTGGATTCAACTTAATTGCTTTTGTCGTGGTTTTGGCTGTCTCACTGTTATTGGTCGGTGGGTTACAAGAGTCAACACGGGTCAATTCAATTATGGTAATCGTTAAGATTCTAGTGATTGTTCTTTTCATTGGCGTGGCAATTTTCTTTGTGAAACCTGCCAATTATCATCCGTTCATGCCCCATGGTGTTAGCGGACTGGTCAAAGGCGCGTCGTTAGCATTCTACGCGTATATTGGGTTTGATGCGGTGTCGACTGCTTCAGAAGAAGTGAAAAATCCTAAGCGTAATATGCCAATCGGAATTGTCGGTTCGTTAGTCGTAGCATCGATTTTATACGTGGCAATGGCCGCCGTTCTGGTCGGGGTCGTGCATTACAGTAAGCTTAACGTGGGTGATCCCGTGGCGTATGCCTTAGCCGTCATTCATCAAAACTGGGCGGCGGGGATTGTGTCACTGGGTGCCGTTGTCGGTATGACGACCGTTTTGATTGTCATGTTATATGGTGGGACCCGGTTACTGTTTGCGATTAGCCGAGATGGGTTGTTACCAAAAGTCTTTCGGACGGTCAGTCCCCACACCAAAGTGCCGGTTAAGAGTACTTGGATTTTTGGCATTATTGCCAGTGTATTTGCGGCTGTGATTCCATTAGATAAAATTGCGGAGTTAGTCAATATTGGAACGCTATTTGCATTCGCTATGGTGTCCATCGGTGTTGTCTTCCTGCGTCGACACGAAACGCTACAACAAATCAATAGTTCATTTAAAGTACCATTTTATCCAGTGTTACCAGTTGTCTCGTTCCTCGCATGTGTCTACCTGATGCTTAATTTGCAGGCATTTACGTGGCATATGTTTGGTATTTGGCTGGTTATTGGCATCGTGATTTACTTTGCCTATAGTTATCGGCACTCCCGTATTCGAGCAGGGTTACGTGCCAAAGAATCAAAATCGTAATTAATAGTGGGTGCTTACCGGGGCGGGTAAGCACCCATTCTTTTCGCGGCTACTAAGCTTTGAGATATGCTATAATTAAGCGCATAATTCATAAGGTAAAGAGAGTTGAGGTGGCTGATGATGCAGAGACGTTCAAACGCCTATCATATCAGTGTATTAGCGGTACTAATGGCAATCGTGATCATTCAGAATATTGTTCCGTTTTTTGGGTACATTCCATTACCAGGATTGAGTATTACGACAATTCACGTGACGGTTATCCTGGCCGCCGTGGTCTTGGGACCGCGTGATGGGGCAATTATTGGGGGCGCATGGGGAATTATTGCGTGGATACGGGCGTTCGTCGCACCGACGAGTCCCTTAGCACCAATCGTATTTACCAATCCATTGATTTCGGTGATACCCCGGATTCTCGTCGGTTTGATAGCCGGTTGGGTCTTTATTTGGTTTCAGAAGCGGCATCAAAAAGTGTTGGGGATGACGCTGGCGGGCGTGGCCGGGGCATTAACGAACACGATTCTAGTCTTAGGTTTGATTGGGCTACTCTATAGTCATCAAGCAGCCGGCTTTTATCAAGTTAATTTGAGCAAACTAATGCCGTACTTGTTAACGATCGTGGCCTCGAATGGGATTCCGGAAGCGATTTTAGCTGGAATTCTCACACCACTGATCGGGACACCATTACTACGTTTTAAAAAATAAGTCGCTAAAGTGACAGCTAGCTTGAATCAATTCAAATTTAAAACAGCCACCCTTGAAATCTCCTGAATTTCAAGGGTGGCTGTTTTAAATCGCTATTTAACGGCTTGAACTTGTTTCTGACTAATAATTACTTTGTTGTGATACTTATCAACGATGGCTGGATCAGGACTTGTAAAGGTGATTAAATACGAATTAGTGTAACTTTTCGCAATGGTCCCGGTATAAGTCTGGCCTTCCAAAATGAACGTCACTTGTGTTCCAATATCCATGATGATGCCTCTTTTCGCACGATAGTTTTATTAAGGATAACACACCAGTGGACGTAACAGGTAAAAGTTCACTAATTAAAACGTCGCCGAACTTGGGCCCAAATTCCCGTTGCTAGGGCTAAGAGACTGGTACCCAGCGTTGCGAGCCATGACTGAGTTGTTTCGTCGGTCTGCGGGAGCTCAGTTGTGGCTTTGGATGCTGGTGAGGAGACGGCAACTAAGTCGGCACTGTCAGTATTAGTTGTTGTGGCAGATACCGTGGCTGGCGTCGTCACACTTGCTTCCTGGTCACTATAATCTTGAAGCAGACTAGCCGTGACGGCCGAACCGCTGTCATCGTGATTAACTAACCAGTCAGTGTTAGTCGTGGCGGTTGAACCGACCATAATTGAATCACTGACTTGGCCCTTAATCACGTTGCTCTGATCGATAGTGCTTGTCTGGTTCACAGTGGTCGTCGCACGTGTTGCGTCAACCGCCGTGTCGGAATCACTATCCACTGCGTTATCCGTGTCGTTCAAGTCAACGTAACTAGTCGTTGAATCATCATTAGGTTTCGCATGATTGGTCGTGTCCGGTGTTGTATCACTAGTTATGTCGGTAGTGTCAGTGGTCGTGTTATCCACGATAGTTTGATGGTCACTGATGGCCTCATCAGCCGTCGTTTCATCGGTAACATTGTCCTGTGCTGTGGAATCGGTCGTTGTACCGTTGTCAGCCGCTCCCTGATTACGATTATCCGTTACTTGATCAACATCAACTGCTTCATCTTCAGCATCCGCTACGGATAGCAATGGTGTTAAGAAAGCTAACAAGTGTTGGCGGTATTGTAGGATCGCGTTATTAGCCGCAGCGTGACCACCGACAGTCCCTGGTAAGATCCAAACTTCTTGGTTGGCAGAATGATTGGCGGCCGCTAATTCCAATGATTGAGTATATGGAATGAAGGCGTCGTCTTGCGTGTGGATCAAGAGTAACGGGATAGTGATTTTGCTAGCTGCATCGGTTGCTGATAAGTCATCGACACTGAAACCTTGTTCCTTGATCAAACGAGCGTTCATCGCGGCCACAATTTTATCATAGGATAAGAAGGGCAGGCTCGTGATGGCTGGCAGACCAACGGATTGAAGTGCGTTTGAAACGGCGGTGATGGCTTTGTTGTATAGCGAACTACCTAGTTCTGGTAAGGTTGCGTACCCGGCGTCCGACACAACTGCTTTAACGGATTTTGAAAGTCCAGGAACTGAGGCTGCTTCTAACACGGTGTCGGCACCTAATGATTGACCATAAAAGACGACTTGACTGTCGGCGCCATTGCGTTCGTCGACCATCTTAACCCAATTCAGCCAGTCATACTTGTCCTGATAACCAAACGTTAAGTTATCACCGTCACTTAGGAACTGGCCACGTTGACTCGGCATGAGGACGTTATAACCCATGTCATACCAAATCTTTGAAACGTAGCCGATCCAATCAACATGTTCCGTCCAACCTTGGCCGATGATGACGGTCTTGGTGGAATCACCGTTTTGAATATAGTAAGCACGGACAGACTGCGTCGGGTCATTGTATTCAGGCAGGGTCCAGGTTTCTTTGGTAACGTTATCCCACCAAGTAACTGTTGTCGGATAATATTCTTCGGCCGCAGCCCGGTCAGCAGCATAAGCGACTGGATCGAGGCCGGTCCACGTATTGGAGATGTCATAGCGGTGCTGGTTCATTTCAGTACGTAGATTAGAGAGGGCTTCTGAGCCAGTTCCCGTGAAGACGATTGGGTAGAGTACATTACCCACGATCGTGCTGGCGATATCTGTGGGGAGTTCTTTCAACTCGTCAAGAATTGTCGTCAGTTTGGCTTTGGCTGCTGCTAATTGTTCTTGGCCAGACGGGGTCGCTGCTTGATTTGCTAAGTCCTTGATCGTATTAACGACGGCCACAATATCACTGGCATCTAACGTGACCGTGGTGGTGTCCGTCTTATCAGAGGTAGTAACTTTTTTCCAGGTCACACTGTAAGGGCCACTTTGTGTAATGGTGACCGTACTCTTTTGATTGCCAGTCGTGTCGTTGGTTTCGTAGATTAAGCCATGACCGCTGTCACTTGTCGCGGCACTAGCCGCGCTGGTCGTCGCCACACTAGTTGGCGTTGCCGCAGCGGTCGAATCGGTGTTGGTACTCGTATCATCAGTTGAATCAATAGCTGAATCAATAGCTGAATCGGTCGTTGACTTAGTCGTGGCTGTCGCCATATCCGTGACTTGAGTAGCGTCACTCGTCGCTGAGCTAGCGGCCTGTTCGTTACCACTTATGGTATTGTCTGCCGTCGAATTAGTAGCGCTGGTCGTCTGACTAGTTACTGTGCCACTCGCACTGTTAGCAACCTCACTAGCTTGGTCGGTAGCTGACGCTGCACTTGTGGCTTGTTCAGTCGCGCTAGTCTCAGTAGCGTTAGTACTAGTCGTAATTTGATTGGTGTCAGTGGTAGCGCTGCTGTCGGTATTTGACGTGGTATTACTGTCTTCACCAGTAGTCATGCTACTTGTCGTGGTTGACACGGTTGCCGTTGCCCCGGCGGCTTGGCTGAGTTGACTGGCAACGCTAGCTGGGGCGTTGGCCGCAGAAGTGGTCGTGGCACTAACGGGGGTAGCCGTTGCTGCTAAGGCGTTAGTCGTCAGCATTAACGTACTACCGAGCCCCGCAATGGTAATCCCCGCGTAAACCCAATGTTTGCCATCTTTGAACATTTTATAATGATCAACGGTGGTTGATTGTTGTGAATTCCTTTTCATTATATTTACTCCTCGTAACGTTTTATTCTATTGCACGTTTTAAAATATAGCACGACAACCCAGGCTTGTTTGCGTTTTCGCGGGCTAAACTTGTTAAATGAGGTACTTTTTTAATAACGGCATCAGTTGTTTATTGTATGAACTAATTTGTTAACTGATTGAGTACGATGATTGATTTTTATGATGCGACAAGCTCAGTTATTCGCGGGAGTCACGCGTGATTTTACCAGCAGATGCCAGATTGCAAAATGTGAACTTACAAACGAATAAGCGTACTAATAGTGGCCTTGAAAATTAGCGGCTTTGACTATTTTGGGAATAAAAGTTGAGATTGATTGAAATTTCACTTATCACTTGCTATTATGAAAGGTGAATAAAGTGTTTCCGCTTTCGTAGGGAATAAATTAATAAAGGGGGGACCATTATGAATCTCGGATTAAGTATTTTATCCTTGGCGCGTTTTCAGTTCGCGATGACCACGGTGTTTCATTTCTTCTTTGTGCCATTATCAATCGGCTTAGCCTTGGTTGTTGCCATCATGGAAACGGTGTATGTTGTCAAAAAAGACATCATGTACAAGCACATGGCACAATTTTGGGGCCGCATTTTCTTACTTAGCTTTGCCGTTGGTGTCGTGACAGGGATTATACAAGAATTCCAATTTGGGATGAACTGGTCTGATTATTCACGGTTTATGGGTGACATTTTTGGGGCGCCACTAGCGATTGAAGCGTTAGTTGCCTTCTTTATGGAATCCACGTTTATTGGGTTATGGATGTTTGGTTGGGATCGGTTTAATGCCAAGCTCCACTGTGCGTTTATCTGGCTAACGTCGATTGGGACGATGATTTCCGCGATGTGGATTTTAGCAGCGAACAGTTTCATGCAAAATCCAGTTGGTTTCATGATCAATACCAAGACTGGTCGTGCACAGATGACGAGCTTTGCAGCAGTCGTCAAGAACGAACAGCTCTGGTATGAATTACCACATGTGTTGTTTGGGGCGTTTGTTACCGGCTCATTTGTGGTTGCTGGGATGGCGGCGTTTGCGTTACTCAAAAAGAAAAACGTCACGTTCTTCCGCAAATCGATCAAGGTCAGTTTAATCGTTGGCCTGGTTGCTTCCATCGGTGTGATTGGAATGGGAGATTTACAGACGCGTTACATCATTAAAGAACAACCGATGAAGTTTGCCGCAACGGAAGGCTTATATAAGGATTCCGGCTCGCCAGCTTCATGGGCAGTTATTGAAGGGATGGATACTAAGAACCATAAGGCCAACTGGTCGATTGAAATCCCGTATGTGTTGGATATTTTAAGCTATCATAAGTTGTCCGGTAATGTGAAGGGACAAAATACCCTTAACAAGGAACTTCATGCCAAGTATGACAAGAAATTTGGTAAGGACATGAACTACTACGTGCCAACAAAGACGCTTTTCTGGAGCTTCCGGGTCATGACGGTAGCTGGTGGGCTCTTCGCACTGATTGCCATTATCGGTCTATACTTCAACCGTGCAAAGTCAACGCTGATTGAGCGGCAGCGCTGGTTCCTGTGGGTACTAGGAATCTGTACGTTCTTACCATTCGCCGCAAACACGGCCGGGTGGCTGATTACTGAATTAGGTCGTTATCCATGGGTTGTTTATGGTTTACTGACGATTGCAGATGCCGTTTCACCAAATGTTAGTGTCGCTTCGTTGCTGATCTCTAACATCGTGTACTTCTGCTTGTTCAGTGGCTTAGGCATTGTCATGATCGTCTTATCACGGCGTGCCTTACACCAAGGACCTGATGATTTGTTACAAGCTAGCGATGACGCACCGTACGATCCTTATGGTAAGGAGGCGTTCAGTCATGAGTAATCTACAATTCTTATGGTTTATTCTGGTGGGCGTTCTATTTAGTGGTTTCTTCTTCCTTGAAGGTTTTGACTTCGGGGTTGGGATGACGATTAAGAGCTTAGCCCAAACACGCGCTGAGCGCGATGTTGTGATTCATACGATTGGCCCACATTGGGATGCCAATGAAGTGTGGTTGATCACTGCTGGTGGGGCGATGTTTGCGTCGTTCCCAATGTGGTATGCTTCCTTATTCTCCGGATTCTATCTTATCTTATTGTTGATTCTAGTGGCCCTCATTATGCGAGGGGTCTCATTTGAATTTAGAAGCCGGATGGAAAGTGACGCCGGCCGGAATTTCTGGGAATGGGCCGCAGCCCTAGGTAGTTTCTTTGCTGCCTTCCTATTTGGGATGATGTTTACTGCTTTGGTCAAAGGGATGCCAATCAATGCCAATGGCGATATGACTGCCCACTTCACCGATTACGTGAACTTGTTCTCAATCGTTGGTGGGGTTGCCGTAACGTTACTCTGCTATTTGCACGGGTTAAACTTTATTCGTCTGAAGACGACCGGGACGTTGCGTGAACGGGCGCTTCAGTGGGCCAAACCGTTATACTGGGTCCTGTTTGCCGGTGAAGTTGTCTTCGCAATTCTGCTGTTCTTTAACACCGATTTCTTTACCAAGAAACCAATCTCAACCACGATTTTAGTGGTCGCCTTAGTGGCTTTGACGGTCTTGGCAACTTGGGGTGTTTATGGAAATCATGAATGGCTCTCATTTATTAGCAGTGGTCTCTCACTGATCGACGTGGTCGTGCTCCTGTTCAATGGACTATTCCCACGTGTCATGGTGGCGAACAATTCTGCATACAGCATTCTGATTAAAGATGCGTCTAATTCACCATATACGTTGCATCTGATGACTGTAATCTCATTATCGGTATTACCGATTATGTTGATCTACTTTATTTGGAGTTACTGGGTCTTCTATAAACGGTTGGCATCGTAATTCAAATGCAGATGACGACAGTATCACTGGTGCGGTGGTACAATTAATTTAACAGCACCAACGGGGTCGCGACCTTGGCCAAGTGCCAGGGTGCGACCCCGTTCATTTTAAGTAGGGAGTGATCGAATGTGTTTGATCCGGCATTATTTAAACTACCAGGGATGCGCCGAGCAGCCACGATTTTAGGGTTACTGGCCATCGTCGAGGGTATTTGTATTGTCTTTCAGGCCTACTATCTATCAGTGGCGATTGTTGGACTGTGGCACTTGCATTCATTGGCGTCGATCAGTCAGCCCATGCTATGGTTCGCATTAGCTTGGGTCGGACGGCAGTTACTGGTCGTCATTAAAAATCGTGTGATGTACCCGTTAGTCGAACAGACGACGGGTGACTTGCGGCGTAAAGTGATGCAGAAGTTATACCAACTCGGCCCAAGTTATGTAGCTAAGACTGGGACTGGTAACGTGGTGACGACAGCGCTTGAAGGTATCGATAAAGTTCAGACATACTTAATGTTGGTTGTGATTAAAGTAATCGACATGATGGTTATCCCGTGGATCATTTTAATTTACATCGCGTGGTTGCGTTGGCGTGAGGCCCTTTTTCTACTGGCAATTTTTCCATTAATTATTCTATTTATGATTATTTTGGGCTATGCCGCTCAAGCTAAAGCGGATAAGCAGTACGTGGGCTATCAACGGATGTCTAATCACTTCGTTGATACGCTGCGCGGTTTACCGACCTTGAAGCAGTTAGGACTGAGCAAACGGTACGCTGACAACGTTTATCAGGTTAGTGAAGGTTATCGTAAACAAACGATGGCGGTCATCAAGATTGCGATGTTATCGACTTTCGCCTTGGATTTCTTCACGACCTTATCGATTGCGGTTGTCGCGGTCTTCCTTGGTTTTGGTTTGATTAACGGCACGATTACGTTGCTACCAGCGTTGGTTATTTTGGTCTTATCGCCAGACTATTTCTTGCCATTACGAACATTTGCTAATGATTATCATGCCACTTTAAATGGCAAGAATGCGTTTGCGGATGTCCAGAAGATGCTAGCTTTGCCGGTGCCAACTGAACGTCAACAGCTCGGTACTCAGCCTGTGCAATGGCAAAGTGATAGTACGTTAAGTTTACATGACGTTGATTTTAAGTATGATGATGATCAGCTGGCCTTAAAACACATTAATATTGATGTGCATGGTTACCAACGGATCGGGATTATTGGGGCATCCGGATCCGGCAAATCAACTTTGATCAATTTGTTAGGTGGCTTTCTAACCCCGGTCGCTGATCAGGGTAAAATTCAAGTCAACGGGAAAACAGTCTCGCATTTGAGCCAGGACGCCTGGCAGCAGAGCTTTTTCTACATTCCGCAAAACCCATATCTGTTCCATGCAACGTTAGCAGAGAACATCGCTTTTTATCAGCCAGACGCTTCACGTCAAGCGATTGAACGAGCTGCTGAAAACGCCGGATTAACGGCCTGGATTGCAACGTTACCAGCGGGGTTGGATACGGCGATTGGTGAAGGCTCCCGTGGTGTCAGTGGTGGTCAGGCGCAACGGATTGCTTTGGCGCGGGCCTTTCTTGACGACTCGCGGCGAGTTCTGTTATTTGATGAACCAACTGCCCACTTGGATATTGAAACTGAAGCGGAACTGAAAACGACGATTTTACCCGTACTTGATAATCACTTAGTTTTCTTTGCGACTCACCGGTTACACTGGATTAATCAGATGGATTACGTGTTAGTGATGGATCATGGGGAAATCGTTGAACAAGGGACACCGACGGAATTGGCCGCGCATGACGGGGCGTACGTTCGGTTACGTGATGAAATGGTAGGTGCGATCTAATGAAAGATTTTTTGGCAACTTTTAAAAATGATACTTGGGTCATGCCGTATTTGCGCAAGTATAAAAAGTTACTAGCCCTGACGCTGTTTTTGGGTCTAATGACATTTTTCTGCGGTTCAGCGCTGATGTTCAACTCGGGCTACTTGATCAGTAAAGCCGCACGACACCCGTATAATATTCTGATGATTTATGTGCCAATCGTTCTAACGAGAGCGTTTGGGATTGGTCGGCCTGCCTTTCGCTATGCGGAGCGAATTACGAGTCATAACTGGGTGCTACGGATCGTGTCAGATTTTCGTAAGAAACTGTACCAATCCGTCGCCAAGCACGCCGTAGCGATTCGCCAAAATTTCCAGACTGGTGATGTCCTGAGCATTTTAGCTGACGATATTGACCATATTGAAAATTTATATTTACGGACCGTTTTTCCAACGGTGATTGCCTGGTTGATGACGCTAGTGATTGTGATTGGTCTGGGCTACTTTAGCTGGTGGTTCGGGCTATTGATGTTGTTGATGTTAGGATTGGTCGTTGTGATAATGCCGCTATGGTCGGTCTTACTGAATGGTGCTCGTGAATCACGCAGTCGTCAGATTCAACAGGGCTTTTATACGCAGCTGACTGATTCGGTAATGGGGCTCGGTGATTGGTTGATTGCCGGACGTCAAACGGATTTCTATGAGCGGCAAACCCAGCCTATCGAAGCAATTGCGGCACTTCGTAAACAGGACCATCGCTTTCAGTGGTGGCGAGATTTTACGATTCAGATCATTTTCGGGGTGATTTGTTTGGCGCTCTTGATCTGGAGTAGTTTTTACTGGACAACGAATGCGGCTAGTTCCAATTGGATTGCGGCGTTTGTCCTCTCCGTATTCCCGTTGGTCGATGCCATGCAGTCTGTTAGTCAGGGTGTTAGTGAGTGGCCAAGTTATCAACGGTCAATCAAACGAGTCAACGCCTTAGACACCACGCCTGAAGATGAACACGATCAGACAGTCTTAACGGAGCCATTTCAAGTATTGCGTATTGCGGACCTTGACTTTAAATATGCGGAAGGTGGTCACGCGATTTTTGACGGTTTGAATCTGACTTTAAAAGCCGGTGAAAAGTTAGCCCTGCTAGGACCTTCCGGAACGGGAAAGAGTACCTTGCTCAAGCTGATTTTAGGTGACCTGACACCGGATAGTGGGACGGTTCAATTGAATGATGTGCCCATCACACGGTTACAAAATGAGCGCGCCCAGTTATTCGGCGTCTTGGATCAGCAGCCGTACTTGTTCAATACCACGATTATGAACAATGTGCGGATGGGTAACTTGCAAGCGACTGACGAACAAGTTAAAGCCGCACTAGCAGCAGTCGAGTTAGCGCCCTTGATCGACACGCTCCCCGATGATTACGAGACAGTTGTAGAAGAGGGCGGTGCGCGCTTTTCTGGTGGCGAACGACAACGGCTCGCGCTAGCCCGCATCTTATTACAAGATGCGCCCATCATCATTTTAGATGAACCGACAGTTAGTCTTGATCCGATTACCGAGGCCCATTTGCTGACCACGGTGTTCCGGGTCTTGCATGATAAGACGATTCTGTGGGTCACGCACCATTTGGCCGGGGTCAACCATGTCGACCAAGTTCGCTTCTTGGAAGATGGTCAATTCGATATGGCCGGTACGCCGAGCGAATTGTATGCGAACGCACCGCGGTTTAAACGCCTTTATGATTTGGATCAAGGGCGTGATGATGCGAACAATGATCGGTAATCCGGTTGATAGCAGTCTTCACGTGCACCTTGGGCTTGTGAAACAGACTTTTAATTACTGCGCTGAATGGGTATTCAGCCTACGAATGTAGTGGTCATGATGACCATTACTGATTACACCGCCGATTTAGAGCGTAAAAAGGACTTGGTCGCTGTGACCAAGTCCTTTTTATATGCAATTAATCGCCAGGTTATGATTTAACCTGTTAGTAATTTTGTAATTGTGCCCGATTCTGAACGTCGACCACGTAGGCTTTCGTGCCTAAGCGGCTGAGTAAGGTCCGTACATCATTGTAATTGATTGAGACGCAACCAGCCGTTGCCCATTGATTCTTGACGTGAATAAAGAAGCCCGAGCCATTATGCTGACCGTGATTGTCCATCACAATCGCTAATTGATACTGATTGTGGGGCGCGGCCTTCGTGTAATCGATCAGATGCTCGTTCTTATTATTGGCCCAGTTTCGGTTCTGCCAAGTGTTATATTGCCGGTCATGTGGATCTTCAATCCAGTAAGATTTCCGGTTGATCTGTCGATAGGCCATACCACTAGTTCTTGCACTGGCAGCTTTACCAAATGCGAAGCTTAAGTGATAAACGCCTTTGGGTGTGGTACTGCTGCCTTCGTGAGAATTGCCGATGCCAGCGGCCCCGATGCGACTTGCGGAAGTTAGTGTATTCTTCCAGCCGCGATTGGTTTTTTGCCAAAGTTTAAGAGTGGCCGTGGATGAGCCATTTTGAATGACCGTCACGATTTGCTGAGCCTTTTTGGACACGCGCATTCTGGAGACGAGTGTTGCTTCGGATGGGGTGGCAGCTTTGGCTTTAACTGGCTTTAAGTAGCCACTCCAAATCCAGCCAGTGGCCCCATTCTAGCTATTGTGAACCCAGTAGTAACGAACCTTTTTGCCGTGCATGATAATATCAGTTTGCTGAGTCGTTGTCCAGACGGTGTTGCGATAGTTCTTCAAATCATGATTGGCCCTGAATGTCCAACGATTATAATTACCATTAGCCCTAAAGGTATGTGATTTGGTATCGGTCGTATAATAGGCCTTTCTAGCCGTTGCCCGCGTTGGCGTGCGATGATAGTAAGTGCTGGCATTCGCAGATACTGAACTTAGCATTGTGACCGCTGCGATCATTAGTACGCTCCCCAGCAACCAATTAACAATCTTTTTCATGAAACCCCTCCTAGTAAAAATAGCCCCGTTATTACAATTTTTATACAAACACTATAATACTATTTATCTCGGCGGAATGGATAACAATTTTGACTAAATCGCGGCGGTGTAGGGTGAGTAATGGTTGTAGCTGAAAAAACAGCGCGTCAGAGTAATAGGTTACTTTGACGCGCTGATTTAATTTGTGTATTAATGGTTGCGAACCAGTAATTCAGTCACTAGCCGGCGTAAAGTTTGTTGTGTTTCACCAGTTGGTAGCTGATCGATTAGGTTCAGTGCGGTTTTGGTATAGTGAGTAGCCAATTGTTGTGCCTGGGTAACGCCCCCCAAAGCAATGACCTGATCGCGAATTGTCAGTAGCTGTTCATTACTGATGTGGTCGCCGGGTTGGGGTAATTGTTCGGCCAATTGTGGTTCAGCGGTCAGGGCGTAGATAAGTGGCAGTGAATAAACGCCGTCCCGTAAGTCATTAAGCACCGGCTTTTGAGTTAAGGCCTCATCACCGGCGTAGTCAAGGACGTCATCTAACATCTGGTAGGCTAACCCCATCCTTTCACCAATCTGTTGCGCTAGTTTAACGACGCTTGCGTCGGCACCCGCGAAGTGGGCACCTTGTTCACAACTGAGGCTGAACAGACGGGCCGTTTTGCCACGAGCAATTGCCAAGTAGTCATCGACCGTGGTCGTCGGATCGAAGTTATGTGCCATTTGATCCAGTTCGCCTTGGAGGATGGCTCGCATCGCCGCAGTATTGATTTTAACGTCGTCAGCTGTCTTGGCAGCAATCAGGACTTGATCGAAATAGCAGGTAAACAACAGATCACCGGCGTAAATAGCATTACGTTGACCGTAGTCTTGGTGGATCGTTGTCACATGGCGGCGTTCTGGCGATTCATCAATTACATCATCGTGAATCAGTGTTGCCACGTGTAGTAGTTCCATAGCCGCTGCGCCAGCACGTAACCGGGCCGTGTTATGATCCGGTCCAAATTGACTAAACAAGTAAAAGAAGCCCGGGCGTAAAAACTTACCACCCGCAGCGAGTAAGTCGTGTACGCGGTCATTAATGGCGGCGTTATCAATTTTTACGTTAGTAGCTAGATACGGCTTCAGCGCTGCTAGCTCCTTTGCGACAAGACTTTCCGGTTGCCAAATGGTTTGCATCATAATCAAAATACCCCGCTTTATTTGAGAGATGGCTCCGGGACGTTTTGACGCCAACACTTGCAGCCAGTCACATTCTAAAATACAATCTATATTAAAGGTACAAATAACTTGTTTCGTTGTCAAACAAAAGGATGGTGTAAATCATTGAAACCAAAAGTGTTTCTTGAATTTGTTGAAATTAAATCATTAATTGCGAGCGTGTTACCGTTCGTTTTGGGGAGTATGTACGCCTATTATAATTATCATCAGTTACATCTTGGTTATTTATTGCTATTTTTCATTGCATCTTCACTTTTTCATATGGCGACTAATGCGAATGATAATTACCAAGACTTCCTACACGCGCCACGTAATGACGACAATCAAGAATTTTTGCAAGAGACTAATGTGGTCGGTGTTAACCAGATTTCCATTGGTCAGGCCCGGACGATTACGTTTGGTTTAGCCGGAATCTCATTGATTATCGGACTATGGTTAGTAACACAAACCGGGTTGCCGTTGTTGTGGATGGGGCTATATTCATATGCGGTCGGTTACTTTTACGCTGGCGGTCCGAAGCCAATTTCACAAGGCCCGTTTGGCGAATTTTTCTCGGGCTTTACGATGGGCTTTATGATCTTCTGGATTGCCGTCTTTATTAATACGTATGACACGGCAGCCATTACTTGGCAGTCAACGCTGGCTGTTTTAATTGCGTCAGGTCTGGCCATTTTTGCAATTTTTAACATTATGTTAGCTAATAATATTTGTGATATGGACGAGGACATTGCGTTAGGCCGACACACGATTTTGTATTACCTTGGCAAACCGGTGATGCTTCAGGTATTTGCATGGAGTTACGTTGCTGGTTATGCTTGTCTGGTGATCGCGGTCTTGATGGGTGTGCTGCCAAAGTTTAGTTTACTAACGTTGCTCAGTATTATTCCAGTTTGGAAAAATACGCGGGTCTTCTTGCACAAACAGGTCAAACGAGAAACTTTCACGATTTCAATTAAAAACGCAACGTTGATTTGTCTTTCATTTATCGTTTTCATGGGCTTAGGACTGATTTTTAACTAGTCCTTCAATAAACGAGTATGGCTTTGAGAAAGCGCCAACTAACCAAGTTGATACTAAGCAGTATTTTTCCCAGCGAGTCCAAGCTGGCTTTCTGATTTTATGGCTTAGGGTTTTTCAATGGTATTTCACGGGGGTAAAAAAAGCTTAGATATCGTGTGAAAAAACACACGGTATCTAAGCTTTTTTAATTTACATAAAGATGTTATTCATAACTAGTTTTCAAATGGATAGCGGAAGTCCCATTGTGCACGAGCGGCAGTCATGATATCCATAACGTCAGTCGTTTTAGCAAGACTCGTGTTGTGTAATTCGCCAGCAACCATTTTTTGCATGTCAGCAATTTCGTAATTCATGGCGTTAGTGCTATCGCCGGCTGTGATGGTTTCAGTATGGCCTTCGCTGTCGGTGAAAGTGGCACTGTCGGCACGTGGATAGGTATCAACGGTAAAGTAACCATTCTCATACGCGACGATACCGCGTTTAGGCATTTTAGCTCGGAACGTTAAGGCAACGGTGGCCAGTTCATCATTGGCGTTTCGTAACGTGATTGTCGAAGATTCATCGACGCCACTGCTGAATCGGTGCATGGTTGTTCCGGTAATGTATGGTTTAGCAGTCAAGAATTCTTCCACGAAGGCTAGGGCATAGACACCAATGTCCAGTAAAGCACCGCCGGCAAGGTCGGGATTAAAGAAGCGATTAGTTGGGTCTGGTTCTTTAAAACTACCAAAGCTAGCTTGGATCATTTTCAGATCACCAAGATGACGTTCTGCCGCAAAATCATGGAGCTTCTCGTATAATGGCATGTGATACAGGGTCATCGCTTCCGCTAAGATAAGGTGGTTGCTAGCAGCCACTTCCTTGGCGATTGCGAGTTGGGTACTAGACATTGTGATGGCCTTTTCACTGAGGACGTGTTTGCCAGCACGTAAGGCGGGTAAAATCGTGTCAATGTGATAATTATGGGGCGTTGCCACGTAAACGATGTCGACTTGTTCATCAGCCAGTAGCTCGTCTAAATTACCATAAGCTTTGGGAATGTTGTGTTCGGCAGCAAAGGCGTTAGCTTTTTCCTGCGAACGTGAGCAAACGGCGTAGATTTCTCCGTCAGGTTGATCAAAATATTTAACGAAACTGTGCGCGATGTTACCAAGGCCAACAATGGCCCAGCGATAAGTTTTCGACATTATAGGTTCCTCCTAGGATTAATCGAATGTGACCACTTACATTTTAGCAAAAAAATAAGGAATTGGCGCCCAATAATCATGTAAAATTAATTCAAAAGTCGGTAAAATAGAGTGTAATATGACCGATGCTCATTGCGATTTAGGCTTACTTAGAATTAAAACATGTTGGTTAGTTGGATTCTTATTCGTCAGCACGTGCGCGTCTTATGCCGACTTTCGGGGCCGGGTGACAATTACTGGAACGCAGCCGATGTCGATTTGAGCTAACGCCCAAGCCGCTTCATCTCAAATACGAGTCTTATTCTAAGCACGTTTACGCTAACTCGAACTTTTTACAGCGGGCCTAAGCTGGCAGCTTTGAACTAAGAAACCAGCATGTTTTAATCCTAATTCATGATAAATGAACAGGTGTAATCTGTAAGGTAATTACCAGAAAGGAGGCGGCTATGATGGCGGGTAAGCGGCGAAAATCGCGCCGGAAGCAACGGACAAAGACACAATTATTTGTGAAGAAGGGCCGCCTTCAGTGGGTCAATATCTTATTAGTGTTGGCGGCGATGGTGGGGATGGTTTGGTATATTCAGCATAATTGGGCGGTTAAGTCGCGGGTTACGGCGACAGCACCTACAACAACGCATGCGGCATTTATTAAAAAGCTAGTACCAGCTGCGCAACAGCTTGATCAGCAATACCACGTGCTGGCTAGTATCACGCTAAGTCAGGCGATTTTGGAATCGGATTGGGGACAAAGTACCAATGCGACAGAGAATAATAATTTATTTGGGGTTAAGTCCACGTCGGGACGGCTCATGACGACGCAGGAGTATTATGACGGGGCCTATCATACGGTCAAACGGCGCTTCGCCGTTTATGATAGCTGGCACGCTTCGCTGGTCGATCATGCCAAGAAATTGGCGTACGGAACGACTTGGGATTCTCAGCACTACGCTGCGGTGATTAAGGCAACTGATTATCAGACAGCTGCGCAAGCATTGCAGACGGCTGGATATGCGACTGATCCAAGTTATGCACAAAAATTAATTAATATTATTCAAAAATATGACTTACAACGGTATGATAGAAAGTAATGAAATTAATAGCAGTATTTCAATGTCGCTTATAATTCTAGGAGGGTACTATGCGAGAACTTGAAGAACGCATTTTGAAAGATGGCCGGGTACTTCCCGGTGAAGTATTGAAAGTGGACGGCTTTTTGAATCACCAAGTTGATCCCGACCTGATGTTTGCCATGGGAACGGAATTTGCCCACTTGTTTCAAGATGCGGGTGTAACGAAAATCTTGACGGTTGAATCATCAGGAATTGCGCCGGCAGTCATGGCGGGGTTAGCAATGCACGTGCCCGTTGTGTTCGCACGTAAGCACAAATCAGTCACGTTAATTGATGATTTATATACAGCCGAAGTTTATTCTTACACGAAGAAGACGTCTAACCACATCTCGATTGCCAAGAAGTTCTTACAGGCGGATGACAAAGTCTTGTTAATTGACGACTTTTTGGCCAATGGTCAGGCGGTTCAAGGGATGTTTGAAATCTGTGATAAAGCGCACGTAAAAATTGCGGGTGTCGGTATTGTGATTGAAAAAGTCTTCCAAACGGGTCATCAACTGATTGCTGATCGGGGTGTCCGTTTAGAATCACTAGCACAGATTACGTCATTTGATGGTGACCGGGTGCACTTTGCATCGGAGGACACCCAGGCTTAAGTTAAGAAAGCGGGGGATTGTGATGCACATTGACATGGGGATGCTAGTCCTTATTTTCATCATCAACTTTGCTTACATTACGTTAAACACCGTACGTTTTTTGCTTGTAATGCGGGGTTATCGGTATTTTGCAGCTTTTGCAAGTGTCATTGAGATTACGATTTATGTGCTAGGATTATCATTGGTCTTAAATCGTCTCAATAATCCGATTAATTTAGTCGTATACGCGTTAGGTTACGGTGTCGGGGTGTATGTTGGGATGGTAATTGAAGATCGATTAGCGTTAGGGTATACAATGATTTCAGTCATTTTACCTGATCCCAAGTCGTCGTTACCGGGAGTGCTCCGTGAAAATGGCTTTGGGGTCACACAACACGCTGCTTATGGCTTAGAAGGTGAGCGGCTAGAACTGGAAATTCTGGCCCCACGGAAGAACGAACGGCGGCTGTATGGCCTGATCAAAGACGCGGCGCCCAATGCGTTTGTGATTGCGTATGAACCACGCTATATCTCCGGTGGCTTTTGGCTCAAGCGAGTTAAGCGACGCAATGCTCGCCGAAAAAAGCAGTGATAAACTTGCAACTGTGCGTGTCAGCAAGTATGATTGTTACAGGATAATGAGCGTTAAAATAATTCAATAATCAGATTATAATTATTTAAAGCATAGGAAAGTAGGGACTGAAGTGGACAACTCGATTTTAAACCCAGGTGGTACGCTTGGCATTATTGGAAGTAGTACTAATGGTGTTGGATTAGTAATTGCCGCGCGTAATGCTGGCATCAATGTCGGGGTATACGGCGATAACGAAAATACTGAGACCATGGAACTGGCAGATTTTCGCGTTGTCGGGGCCCTCAATGATCAACAACAGTTACAGAACTTCGCAGAACGTTGTGATATGGTGACTTACGAGTCGGAAACCATTGATGCGTCGGTCATTAATTTTTTGGCGGCCCATACCCGGGTTCCACAAGGCGCCGATGCGCTTGAGATTACACAGGACCGCTCTTTGGAACGGGCGTTTTTCAGCCAACTTAACTTGAATGTAGCACCGTCAGCGACAATTGTCAGTTTGGATGATGTTTATCAATCGATCGGGTCAATTGGATATCCTAGTATTTTGAAGCCGATTCAAAAGGGCTTGGGTCAAAATCGGCAACTGGTCATTAAGACGCAGACGGATATTGTCAAGGCGGCTGATCTGTTGGATTGGGGCACATACTTGTTAGAGTCATTGATTCCATATGATAAGGAACTCTCCGTTTTTGGCGCTAAGAGTGGTGATACGACAGCTTTCTTCCCAACCGTTGAAAACCGGTATCGTAATCATGAGCTAGTTGCCTCGATTGTGCCAGCTCAAATTGATTCAGCTGTGAATGACGAAATGCTGCGGATCACAAAGGAAATTAGTGATAACTTGAGTTATACGGGTGTCTTTGAAGTTGCCTTCTTCTTAACGAAGAGTGGTAATTTATACGTGAAGCGGATTGTCCCTGCGATGCATCAGGCGGGTTATGTCTTCGAACGTGCTACGAATATTAGTATGGCAGAACAACACTTGCGAGCAATTGCGGGACTGCCGTTAATGCCAGTCAAGCAGTTGATGCCCGTGGTTGCTGCTTACTTTACACCGGCTCAGGAGAGTGGCATTCGCACGCAGTGGCAGATTAAGACGAACTGGTTCTTTAATTTCTATCACCGAACGTTGTTACAAGCGCACCGGGCACCAGTCGCTGGCCACGTGCTAGTCGAAGCACCAAGTGTTAAAGAAGCACTCGAACAGATCGAAGACACAAGTATTTGGCAGTTTGGGCAAACGACGCCGGCTGATAATGAACCTGAAGCTGAGTAGTGTATGATCAGAACCTAGTTTTACGGATTATTACGGTTAAACTAATCGTACTGTTCGCACCGGGTGACCAGCTATTATGGGTAACCGTCGTGAATAAATAAAGTTCGAAATCCAATTCATTTTGTGAATTGGATTTTTTTAGCGGTTGGGGAGAAGCCAGCCAAATGGCGAGATACGGTTATCTGAGGGGGAATCGTTGAGATTGGCGTGGCGGGTATTTTGGTTAGAAATTGAGGGAGTCTCAAAATTACTTAAAGTTACGCAATATTGCCGTCAATTCGTTTCCCGTGAATAGTAGAAGTTGTAAAATTAACATAGGTGTCACTGACAATGGAAAAACCGCGATTTTTGTATGAGATGCTGACCTTAAAGTACAGCAATCACGGCCAAAATTTGCTATAATGTTTGGTGACTGATTTTTAGAAAGGGTGGCGAACAGCGTGTCGAAAGAAAGCCTATTGGCAGGAATGAATGACAAGCAGCAAGAAGCCGTTTTAGACACAGAAGGACCGCTACTAATTATGGCCGGTGCGGGCTCGGGGAAGACCCGTGTATTGACGCACCGGGTAGCTTATTTAATTGAAGAGCAAGGGGTCAACCCCTGGAATGTTTTAGCGATTACGTTTACGAACAAGGCCGCACGCGAAATGCGTGAACGGGTTGGTAAGCTGTTAGGTGAATCGGCGCAGGAGGTCTGGGTCTCAACGTTCCATGCCCTGTGTGTCCGAATTTTACGACGTGACATTGAACAAATCGGGTATAACCGAGCGTTCACAATCGCCGGCACTAGCGAGCAACGGACCTTAGTCAAACGAATCTTGACGGAACAAAATATCGATTCGAAAAAATTTGATCCACGGTCAATCTTATCCGCAATTTCAAATGCGAAAAATGACTTACAAACGCCGGAGATGTATAAAGAATCGGCTGCCAGTCCCTTTGAGAGTGTCGTGGCAGACGTTTATTTGCAATACCAACGTGAATTAGCGGCTGATCAAGCCGTTGACTTTGATGATCTGATCATGCTGACGATTCAATTATTCAAGCAGAATCCAGAAACGCTGGCGTGGTACCAAAACAAATTCCATTATATTCACGTGGATGAATATCAAGATACTAATAACGCACAGTATACGTTAGTCAACTTGTTAGCTGACAAATATAAAAATTTGTGTGTAGTTGGGGATGCGGATCAATCCATCTATGGTTGGCGGGGTGCCAACATGGAAAATATTCTCGATTTCGAAAAGGATTATCCGCAAGCTGACACGGTGATGTTGGAGCAAAACTATCGTTCGACAAAGACAATTTTGTCGGCGGCTAATGCAGTTATTAACAATAATTCAACGCGGCGGCCGAAGAAATTATGGACTGAGAATGAACCGGGTGACAAGATTTCTTATTATCGTGGTCAGAGTGAAAGTGATGAAACTCACTTTGTCATTGCCAAGATTCAAGAAAGCATGCAGCAGGACAAAATGGACTACGGCGATTTTGCGATCCTTTATCGGACGAACGCACAATCCCGGGTAATGGAAGAGTCACTCGTTAAGGCGAACATCCCCTATACAATGGTCGGTGGTAATAAGTTCTATGACCGTAAAGAAATTCGGGACGTCTTATCCTACTTGACTTTGGCAGTGAACGATCAAGATTCAATGAACTTTGAACGGGTCGTTAATGAACCTAAGCGCGGCATTGGTCAAACGAGTGTTGAAAAATTGCGGTTGTTCGCGGATGAAGCGGGTTATTCCATGTTGGAAGCAGCTAGCAATGTTGATATGGCTAATGGCATTTCAGCACGAGCGAAGGGTGCTTTAGCGAAGTTTGCAGCGACAATGAATGAATTGCGCGCTATGCGGGAATACTTATCCGTGACGGATTTAACACAAGAGATTCTTGACCGCACGGGTTACATGAAGGCGTTGAAAGATGCTAAGGCAACGAAATCGTTAGAGGCACAAGCCCGTATCGAAAACATTGAAGAATTCTTGTCTGTCACCAAACAATTCGATGATAGTTATCAACCTGAAGATGAAGATAGTGACAAATTCGTGGACTTCTTAGCGGATTTAGCACTGGTTTCGGATGTGGATAACGTTGAGGAAGAACCCCAAGCCGTGACGCTGATGACGTTACATGCAGCGAAGGGGCTAGAATTTCCGGTTGTTTTCTTGATTGGGATGGAAGAAGGTATCTTCCCACTGTCCCGGGCAATGATGGATGAAGACGAGCTGGAAGAAGAACGGCGGTTAGCATACGTTGGGATTACGCGGGCTGAGAAGAAGCTGTACTTGACCAATGCATACTCACGGATGCTTTACGGTCGGCGGCAGAATAATCCGGCTTCCCGTTTCGTTGAAGAAATCGAACCAGAATTACTCAAAAATGAAAATACGTTGGATGGTGCAAGTAGCACTGGTCCTAAAGTTCCATTTGGTGCGGATCGTGAACGGCGTGCTTTTACACCTTCATATAAAAAGAATCCAGTGGGGACGCGGGCCACGGTCAAGAAGGCTAGTGGCACGGGTGCTGACAAGAATAGTTGGTCGATCGGTGATAAAGTCAAGCATCGTAAGTGGGGAACCGGAACGGTCGTGAAGGTCTCCGGTGCTGGTGAAGATGCTGAACTAGACATTGCTTTCAAATCTGAAGGAATCAAGCGGTTATTAGCCGCATTTGCACCGATCCAAAAAGTACAGGACTAGTTAGGAGGACTGGCTGATGGCGGACAAACCCAACACAATGACGGTTGAGCAGGCGGCTGATGAAGCGGCTGCTTTACGGCAAACGTTAAATGAATGGCGTCGGCAGTACTATGACGAAGATGCGCCGAACGTTGAAGATAGTGTGTATGATCAAAAGTATGAACGGTTGGTCGAACTCGAACAAACTTTTCCACAGCTCGTTACACCGGATTCACCGACGCAATTAGTTGGTGGAACGGTTAAAGCAGGCTTTGATAAAGTGACCCATGAGATTCCGATGTTGTCATTGGGCGACGTCTTTTCACAAGCTGAGTTACAAGAGTTTGTTGATCGCTTGGAACAAAACGTTGGTCATCCAGTCGATTATAATTGTGAGTTGAAAATTGATGGTTTAGCGCTGTCGTTACGTTACGAAGATGGGGTGCTCGTTCAAGGGTCCACGCGGGGTAACGGTACGGTTGGCGAAGATATTACGGCTAATATTAAGACAATCAAGTCGATTCCACAACGGTTGACCCGACCACTGACGATCGATGTACGTGGGGAATGTTATATGCCTAAGGCAGCGTTTGCTGCCTTGAATGAACGCCGAGAAGCAGCGGGAGAACCAGTCTTTGCGAATCCACGCAATGCTGCGGCCGGTACGTTACGGCAGCTAGATTCACGAGTCGTGGCGGAACGACAGCTCAGCACGTTTATGTATAACATTGCCGACTACGAACCGTTAACCGCCCGTACGCAGAGTGACATGTTAACGGAGTTCGCAGATCTTGGTTTTGCCATCAATCCTGACTTTAAGGTGGCCCATTCGATGGCCGATGTCTTTAGTTACATTGACCATTATCAAAATGAACGGCCAGAATTAGCATATGGCATTGATGGCATCGTGATCAAAGCTAACCCGTTACCGCTGCAACGCTCACTAGGAGCGACAGTCAAGGTGCCACGATGGGCGATTGCCTTTAAGTTTCCACCTGATGAGCAGCCGACCCTTTTAAAGGATGTTGAATGGACCGTTGGCCGTACAGGAGTCGTTACGCCAACTGCGGTTATGGAACCCGTTCAACTAGCTGGGACGACGGTTGCGCGGGCTTCGTTACACAATCCCGATTACGTGGCGGCCAAAGATGTCCGCATCGGTGATACGGTCTTGCTACACAAGGCTGGCGATATTATTCCGGAAATTTCATCGGTTGATTTAGCCAAACGACCCAAGGATGCGCAACCATTAGTTATTCCAACCACGTGTCCGTCTTGTGGGGCGCCGCTGGTTCATTTGGAAGACGAAGTGGCTTTACGGTGTATTAACCCGAAATGTCCAGCACAAGTCCAAGAAGGGCTGGTTCATTTTGCCTCTCGCAATGCCATGAATATCGATGGCTTGGGACCACGAATCATTGCGCAACTCTATGCAAATCGGCTGGTTAGTGACGTTGCTGGTTTGTACCGATTAACTAAGGCACAACTGTTAACATTAGATAAAATAAAAGATAAATCTGCTGAAAAGCTCTTGACAGCAATTGACCGTAGCCGTGATAATTCACTTGAACGGTTATTGTTCGGTCTTGGTATTCGGCACGTTGGTGCTAAAGTGGCGCGGTTAATCGCGCAGCATTTTGGGACGATTGAGGCGTTGATGGCAGCTAGCCAAGAAGAGATTGCGGCGATCGATTCGATGGGCGATGTGATTGCGAACGCAGTGGTTCAATATTTTGAGAGCGACGAAGTTCATACACTCATCCGCGAATTGCAAGCAGTCAACGTGAATACCACTTATCAAGGCCCTAGTGCCACCGTGGCAGAAGATAGTAACAGTTGGTTTGCAGGCAAGCGGGTCGTGTTAACTGGTAAGCTGGAAAGCTTTACGAGGCCAGATGCGACTCAATGGCTACAAGCTCACGGCGCCACGGTTACGGGAAGCGTCTCTAAAAAGACGGATCTCGTGATTGCAGGTAGCGATGCCGGAAGCAAGTTGCAAAAAGCACAGCAGCTGGACATTACTGTATGGGATGAAGCCCGGTTCAGCGAAACAATGAGGGAGGATGCACAAGCGTGAATGTTAAACGCATACGCACGATTGGCTTAGTGGCAGTAGCTGCCATTGTTCTAGCCGCCTGCGGTAATTTAAAGAATTCGTCCTTTGGGTCGACTAGTAGTAGCACCACAACGACCGGAACGAAAACAACGACCACCACTGGAACTGCTGATAGTGAGTTCTATCAAGGCGTCATCAAAAATGGCCGTTATCGGACGAGTAAGTCGCGAGGCGTGGTCGTTTCGCAAAATGATAACGTCATGAATTTGAAGAGCTTCGAAAGTGGCTTATTGGACGTGTCTAAAAAGGTCTTTCCAACGAGTAAGTATGTCTTTCAAGAAGGGCAGTATTTGAGCTCATCGACAGTTGAAAATTGGCTCGGACGGAAATCAAGCAGCAATTCGGAGGGCTTGAACCCAGAGAATAACGGTAAGAAGGATCCGAATACTCGGAATCCGATTTACTTACAACAGCTTGAAGAACAAGATTATATGGTTCAAAATGGTAGTAAGTTATCGCTTGGCGGGGTCACGATTGGCTTGGGAATGAACTCGGCCGATTATTATACTAAGGTCGAATATGGGGCAACATACGAAACGGACATCTCAACGACTGAGTTAACGGCGCAAGGTAAGAAGATGGCGAATACTGTCTTACAGCGGTTGCGGCAACGTTCAGCTTTGAAGAATGTGCCGATTGTCTTGGCACTCTATAAGCAGTCTTCGAATGATAGTTTAGTTGGGGGCGACATGATTGCCTACGCGGTTTCTAAGAACGGCTCCACTTCGATCTCAAACTGGACGTCGTTGAATTGGAAGAATTATGTCTTCCCAGCGACCTCTGAGTCAAAGAACTCAGGTGCGAATAGTAATGATGAGTCGGACTTTAGTCAGTTTAAGTCCCACGTGCAGAATTTCTTCCCGAACTTGTCTGGCGTAACGGCGAATGCTCATTACAAGGACAAATCGTTGAGTAAATTAAGTGTCAACATCACGACTAAGTTCTACAGCGAAACGGAAATCATCAGTTTCACGCAGTACTTAGCAACGGCTGCTAAACGGTACTTGCCATCTGGTGTACCGGTTGAAATTACGGTTAAGAGTGCCAATGGTGACATTCAAAGCTTCTTAGCCAGAACGGCGAAGGGTAGTTCGTATTACACCCATGTCTTTAGTGACCAGGGCGACGATTAAACAATAATATTGAGTAAGATTTGAGAAAGAAGGAAATCTGATGGCTGAAGAACGAATTAATGCCGAACAAGTGCAACACGTGGCGAGCTTAGCCAAATTGGAGTTTACACCAGACCAATTAGCGATGTTCACACCGCAACTAGAAAAAATTATCGGCATGTTCGAAGAATTAAGCACAGTTGATACCACGGGTGTACCCGTTACGTCACGGATGAGTGATCATACGAATACGCTACGTGAAGACGTGGCAGTTAAGAGTGATGAAGCACTCCGGGAAGCATTGCTGAAGAATGCCCCAGAAACGGCCAATGGCTTGATCAAAGTGCCAGCAATTATTGATGAAAGTGGGGACGGTGAATAATGACTTATTTCGACCAAGATCTAACTAGTCTACACGCTGACTTGGTAGCCAAGAAGATCAGTGCCACGGAACTAGCGAAGGCCACTTTTGCGAATATGAATCAGGTTGACCCTAAGCTAGGGGCGTTCTTGAATTTAAATGAAGAACAGGCCTTACAACAGGCGGCTGCTTTGGATCAGAATGGCATCGACGCGAACAACGTTTTTGCTGGGATTCCGATGGCAGTCAAGGATAATATTGTGACGAAGGGCCTAACGACGACGGCGGCTTCTAAAATGTTGGAAAACTTCGTGCCGGTCTATAATGCCACGGTGGTTGACAAACTATTAGCAAGCAACGCGTTGATCGTTGGTAAGACCAACATGGATGAATTTGCCATGGGAGGGTCAACTGAAACGTCGGCGTTCCATGTCACTCGTAATCCTTGGGACATCAGCCGGGTGCCCGGTGGGTCTTCAGGTGGCTCAGCTGTCGCAGTGGCTTCTGGACAAGTGCCAGTTGCATTCGGTTCTGATACGGGTGGTTCGATTCGGCAACCATCATCATTTAACGGAATTGTCGGTATGAAACCAACGTACGGTCGGGTCTCACGCTGGGGGCTGATTGCCTTTGGATCTTCATTAGATCAAATTGGCCCAATGACACGGACAGTCAAGGATAACGCGGCCGCTTTGAATATGATTGCAGGTAACGATGTGCATGATACCACGTCATCCAAACAAACTGTACCAGACTTTACGGCTGGTTTGACGGGTGATATCAAGGGTATGAAGATTGGGTTACCAAAAGAATACATGGGCGACGGGATCGATCCTAAAGTTCGTGAAGTCATTCAACAAGCAGTCAAGCAGTTTGAAGACTTAGGTGCTACGGTTGAAGAAGTCTCCTTACCAAACAGTCGCTACGGTGTGGCTGCTTATTACATCATTGCGTCTTCAGAAGCTTCTTCAAACTTACAACGGTTTGACGGGATTCGTTATGGTTTCCGGGCTGACGATGTTAAGAATTTGGAAGATGTCTATGTCCGTAGTCGTTCCGAGGGCTTCGGTGATGAAGTTAAGCGCCGGATTATGTTAGGGACCTTCTCCTTGTCAGCTGGTTATTACGATGCGTACTTCCACAAAGCTGGTCAAGTTCGGACGATGATTATCAATGACTTTAATAAGGTCTTTGAAGATTACGATTTGATTATGGGACCAGTTGCACCAACACCGGCCTTTAAGTTGGGTGACGAATTATCTGATCCAATTACGATGTATATGAACGATGTCTTGACGATTCCAGTCAACTTGGCTGGGTTACCAGGAATGTCAGTACCAGCTGGGTTTGCAGACGGGTTACCAGTTGGCTTGCAATTAATTGGTAAGGCGTTTGATGAAAGCACAATGTATCGAGCGGGCTATGCCTTTGAACAAGCAACGCAAGTTTACAAGCAAACCCCGAAAGTCGGAGGTGCTAACTAATGAATTTTGTAACCACGATTGGTTTGGAAGTCCACGTTGAATTAAAAACGAACTCAAAAATCTTTAGTCCTTCACCCGTGCAATTTGGTTCCGAACCAAATGCCAACACGAACGTGATCGACTGGGGGTATCCGGGGGTATTGCCAACGCCTAACAAGGGCGTGGTCGAAGCTGGGATTAAAGCAGCAACGGCTTTACATGCTGAAATCGAACATCACACGTACTTTGACCGGAAGAACTATTTTTACCCGGATAACCCGAAGGCCTACCAAATTACGCAACATGAAAAACCAATTGCGCATGATGGTTGGATTGAAATCGAAGTTGATGGTAAAAAGAAAAAAATCGGTATCGAAGAGATGCATATTGAAGAAGATGCCGGGAAAAACACCCATGAAAACGACTATTCCTATGTCGATTTGAACCGGCAAGGGACACCGCTAATTGAAATTGTTTCTAAGCCTGACATTGCCTCCCCAGAAGAAGCTTATGCTTACTGTGAAGCGTTGCGGCAACGGATCCAATTTACGGGCGTTTCGGACGTTAAGATGGAAGAAGGTTCAATGCGGGTCGATGTTAACATTTCAATTCGGCCGGCCGGTTCCGACAAGTATGGTGTGAAGACCGAAATGAAGAACTTGAACTCCTTCAACTACGTGCGCAAGTCGTTAGAATATGAAGAACAACGCCAACAACAAGTTCTCATGGCGGGTGGCAAGATCCAACAAGAAACGCGGCGTTTTGATGAAACAACGGGCCAAACGATCTTGATGCGGGTCAAGGAAGGTAGCGATGATTACCGTTACTTCCCAGAACCTGATATTCCAGCAGTCGATATCGATGATGACTGGATTGCATCCGTTAAGAAGACCATTCCAGAAATGCCTGGTTCGCGGCGTGAACGTTACATCAATGAATTTGGTTTAACTGCTTATGATGCGGGTGTGTTGACCCAAACTAAGGAAATGTCTGACTTCTTTGATGCAACCGTTGCTGAAGGTGCGGATCCTAAATTAGCTTCAAACTACTTGCAAGGGGACGTTAACGCGTACTTGAACGAGCATAAAGTTGATTTGTTAGCGACTGACTTAACGCCAACTAACTTAGCTGGGATGATCAAGATGATTTCAGATGAAACCATCTCAAGTAAGATTGCTAAGAAGGTCTTTAAGGCCATTATGGCGGGCTCAGAACCTGTCCAATGGGTCAACGACAAGGGCTTAGTCCAATTGTCTGATCCGGCGAAGTTACAACCAATCGTTGACGACGTATTGGATAATAATCAACAATCAATTGATGACTTTAAGAACGGGAAAGACCGGGCCGTTGGGTTCCTCGTGGGTCAAATCATGAAGAAGACACGTGGTCAAGCTAACCCGAAAGTCGTCAACCAACTATTAATGACATCATTAAAAGCACGGTAGAAGCGTTGGTCGATAAGGTGTTGAGCCTCGATTGATGCATGTCCAGCGTTGGGGTAGAGATGAGACGCTGAACGCTTGACCGTGTGAGCGGAGGAATAGGAAACATGCGTAAACGGGCACGACTTATTTATAACCCGACTTCTGGACGTGAGGCATTGGCCCACGATTTAGTTGAAATTCTTGGTATCTTTGAACAAGCTGGTTATGAGACCAGTGCGTTCGCAACGACGCCCGCCCCTAATTCGGCGGCTGATGAAGCGCGACGTTGTGCCAAGGACGGGTTTGAACTGATTGTAGCAGCTGGTGGTGATGGGACCATCAATCAAGTAGTAAACGGGTTAGCCGGGTTAAAGCGGCGACCTAAGATGGCTATTATTCCGGCGGGTACGACCAACGATTATGCCCGGGCACTGCGGATTCCGCGCAATGATCCGGTTGCGGCGGCCAAGGTAGTCCTAAAGAACCAGACGGTTAAGATGGATATCGGTCAGGCTGGTGAACAGTATTTCATTAACATTGCGGCTGGGGGCATGTTAACGGAGCTGACCTATGACGTACCATCACAATTGAAGTCGATTTTTGGGTACGCGGCATACTTAGCCAAGGGTGCTGAGTTATTACCACGAGTAAAACCAGTTGAGATGGATTTGAAATATGATGGTGGTCATTATCAGGGCAAGGCTTCGATGTTTTTCTTAGCGCTGACTAATTCAGTTGGTGGCTTTGAGCAGTTAGTGCCGGACGCGTCATTAGATGATGGTAAATTTACCATGATTATTGTGAAGACGAGCAACCTTGCTAAAATGCTTCACTTAATGACATTAGTGCTCAATGGTGGCAAGCATATCAATGATCCAAGCATTATTTATGTGAAGACGAGCAAGGTCGTCGCCAAACCAGCTGACAAGGATCGCTTAATGATCAACTTGGATGGGGAGTACGGTGGTGATGCACCGATGACGTTCCGGAATTTGAAGCAACATATCGAAATGTTTGCCGATACGGATCGGATCCCCGATGAGGCAATCACGGATACGGATCCAGAGTTGGAAGACGCTGAGCGACACTTTGTCTCAGCTGTTGATCAGTTGCCAGCTGCAACTGAGGACGACGAAAAAACAGAATAACTTGCTTAAATTACCGTTTACCGATACAATGGTGGACGGTAATTTTTTTAAAAGTGTTACCGTCACAGGGACACGATTGAGCATTGCCTGACGATTTAATCGTTTGTCGGTTTAGCAATGATTTGTCAGTGGTGCAAAGCATGAGACAGCTCAAATTCGCGCGTTTTGACACTCACAGTAAGCAATTTGAATAGCATGTTTAATCAGTAAATGTTAACGACACTGCCAAGTGTGGCAGTATTAATGGCCATATCATTCGCTGCCCGGAGCAGTGGCTACCAGGCAGTAACTAAAAAATAATAAGTCACTAACAAAGAAAGCAAGAGGAAACAAATGAAAGTTAATTTACCAGTGCACAAGGGTGAAGTTTTAGACGTCACTATCATGGATTTAACCTATCAGGGTATGGGTGTTGCTAAAGTCGATAATTACCCAATCTTTATCGAAAATGCATTGCCAGAAGAAAAAATTACGGTCAAGGTCACGAAGACGACGAAGAACTTTGCGTTTGGTGATGTGGAAAAGATTAACCAAGTGAGTCCTCATCGGGTTAATCCTAAAGGGCGCGTTTATCGTCAAACCGGGATTGCACCACTACAACACTTGGAATACAGTGAACAATTGAAGTTTAAACAGCACCAGGTGGCCGAATTATTTGCAAAGGTCCACATGGATGATGTCGAAGTTTTACCAACGATTGGTATGGCCAACCCGACGCAGTATCGGAACAAGGCCCAAGTACCCGTACGACAAGTCCAAGGACAACTAACGACTGGTTTTTACAAGAAGAACAGTCATCAATTGATGCCAATTGAAGATTATTATATTCAAGATCCTGCAATTGATAAGGCTATCGTGGTAGTGCGCGACATTTTACGGAAATATCATGAGGCAGCCTACGATGAATTCCATCATAGTGGGACGATTCGGACGATCATGGTGCGGCGTGGGTATTACAGCCATGAGATGATGGTTGTTATTGTGACGCGAACGAAACACTTACCAATGGCTGACGTGGTCACACAAGAGATTCAAGCAGCGTTACCTGAAGTTGTCAGTGTGATTCAAAACGTTAATTCTAAGAAGACTAACGTGATTTTAGGGCCAGTTAACAACGTGTTAGCTGGTAAGGCCACTATCGATGATCAGTTACTGGGCCTGACATTCGCCATTTCAGCCCAGTCCTTCTATCAAGTGAACCCACAACAGACCGAAAAGCTTTATCAGTTAGCCATTGATCAAGCTGGTTTGACGGGTAATGAGACAGTGATCGATGCTTATTCCGGTATCGGAACGATTTCGTTAACAATGGCCCAACATGCCAAGCAAGTGTATGGTGTTGAAATCGTGCCAGCAGCCATCGATAACGCACGGCAGAATGCGGATAAGAATGGTATTACGAACGCGACCTTTGTTTTGGATAGCGCTGAAAAAGCCATGGCTAAATGGCAAGCAGATGGCGTTAAGCCGGACGTGATCGTCGTTGATCCGCCACGTAAGGGCTTGGACGCCGACTTTATCAAGAGTGCCGGTGAAATGGCGCCTAAACGGGTGGTTTACATTAGTTGTAACCCATCAACCTTAGTTCGAGACGTCCAACGGTTTGCAGAATACGGCTACCATATTAGTGCCCCAGTCCAACCCGTGGACCAGTTCCCACAAACACCACATATTGAATCGGTAACGGTGTTAGAACGCGAACAATAAGCATTTTAAAACTGGATTATTAATGAAATTATGAAAAGTGTGTTGGGTGCCTGATTATTTGTCGGGCAACCAACACACTTTTTTACTCAGCTTGAGGGCTAACTTTGAATTAGAAGCACAAAATAACCGTTTTTAAGCGCTGATATTGATTTGAATTCGTCCGATTTTAATAGACAGATCATTTAGAATCGGCTAATAAAACAGTTTATTGATAATTATAATTATTGCTTTAAATAATTTAATAAATAATGCGCTGTAATTGCTGTAAACTAGTTCACTGGAGCTGTTTGAGTCAAATTTAGCGTATTAAATTAAATAATTGTATTTATTGGTCAAAAAACACCCACAAAAACCATCAATTGTATTACTTTTGATAAAAGTATGTATTTCATCTCGGTTTTTGACCAGTTTGGGTTATAATGATAAACGAAATAAACCGATAAATGGGGGAGCATGATGGTAAAGAGAAGAACACTGACACAGGCAAAAGTATTAGCAACAGCTAATCAGTTAATTGAAAGCAAGGGAATTAACGGATTAACAATTCGGGATTTAGCGTTAGTTTTGGATGTGCGGCCGCAATCGATTTATAATTATGTTGATAGCTTGAGTGATTTATTAGATCAGGTTGGCCTCCAATTTGTTCAAAATGTTGCGGATCGTTTAACTGAAACAATCTCAGACGTTGACGGTGATGAGGCTTTGATGGCATTTGCTCAAGAATTCCGGGCGGCCTGCAACCAGCATCGGGGGTTGGCACCGTTATTACTTGACTTAAATGATAACCTAAGAATCCCACGGTCTCGTAAAGCAATTGTGCAGTTATACCAGGATATGTTTAAACCATTACAATTGGATGATTCGGCGCGGGTGGAGAATACCTTGTACCGTTCCACGTTGTTCGGATTCATTATCCAAGAGATTGGCGGCTTCTTTAAGATGCAGGGGACTGAACTTGATGAACGGTTCACGAAGGTGATGCAGTTAGCGATTGACCAGACACACTTACCTGCTGATAAGACGAAAAAATAATTTAAGATTCAGTGCGGCTATCTTAGCAGATAGCCGTTTTTTTATAGGACGAATTTACAATTGAAGTGCAACAAATGATCAAAAAGAAGACTCACAGCCTGAGTCCTTGTAAAATATAGTCACCACAACTT
>NZ_JBMNVY010000020.1:0-49872 GCF_049745435.1 Lactiplantibacillus sp. YT640 | reverse complement strand
TTGACTTCGCAAATGTTTTGCTCTTGATTCAAAATCAAGAGACCCTACACATTTGATTCGTCGAAACTTTGTTCAGTTTTCAAAGATCTAATTCCGTGCGTTAATCGCTTAACACAACTATTACATAATATCATTTCATCATTTCCTTGTCAACAACTTTATTTAAGAAGTTGAATAACTATGCAAATGAATTTGAAACGTTATTACCATAACATAATCGTTAACACCTCAATCAGTTGAATTGTTAACGCGACAAGAAATATCTTATCATTAGCGATTACTCATGTCAATAACTTTTTTGCTGTTTTGAATATTTATTCACTTACAACAATTTGAAATGAAACAATGTAAGTGCTAGCGGCTAGCTGTTTAACAGCAGTGCTCGCAGCGACAAGATATATATTATCAAGTATTAGTATGCAGGTCAACCCTTTATTCGAATTTATTTTGATAAATTCGTAAACGGCATTGTTTCACTCACACGAACACTCGTAAATAACTCGTGCAATTCACTGGCTAGAACAAACTCGAGCCCTTGACGATCAAACTTTGCACGTACCTGCCCGTCAACAGCTAGGTGGTCAAAGACAAAGACCGCAACTTTTTCATCATCCAACTCAGCCATAATCGAATCATACAAGCGCAATTGGTCAACATCAATACCAATCGTATATCGCAAATCCCACAATACTGACGCTAAGGGCGAATGCCCTGCTCGTACTGGCAACTGATAAAAATTGTATCCATTAGTAGAATGCTTAACTAAAAAGTGCGACCCTTGCTGGTCATTATAAATAATTGTCCCGGCAACTTTTTTCTGCACTAATACTCACCCGCTTTCAATCGATTTAGTGAATCCGAAGTCCAACTCGCTAAATGATTGGCAATTGGTTCAAAGCCAGCATGAACATGCCGATTCGTCCAAAAATGCTTATGCCGAAAAGTCTTGTAGATTTCCAAATCATTGACCGTCGGATGCGGTTGATGCTCGATACAACGTAATGACAAGCTGATTTTTCCAGTATATTCGTCAATATCTAAAATAATAACATCTACGGCTTGACCAACCTTTAGATACTCAGTAATACTTTTAACGTATCCTTCATGACACTCTGAAATGTGAATCAATCCCTGATGCTCACCATCTAAGGTGACAAAAGCACCATATGGTTGAATACCAGTGACTCGTCCGTGTACCCGCATACCAATTCGATAATTGCTCACGATCATACCATCCTTTCTCATTCATTCTATATTGTCGATAATTCTAATCCCCAATATTATAACCTGAATACAGCGGATTGCAAAATCGTAATTGCAAAAAAAGAAACCCGCAGCCGCAGATTTCTTTCAAACTAACTAATCCTCAATTGTAATTGTTTCGATCACAACATCCTTCACTGGTTTATCCTGCATACCAGTCTCAGTGGCCGCAATCTTATCAACGATATCCATCCCATCACTAACTGCACCAAAAACAGTGTGCCGGAAATCTAGCCAGGGCGTGCCACCATTGCCATACGCAGTCACGATTTCTTCCGGATAACCAGCTTGCTTCATCTGATCACTCATCCCAGCATCTAATTGTGGCTTTTGAACGATAAAGAATTGGCTACCGTTCGTATTAGGACCAGCGTTGGCCATTGATAATGCCCCTCGCAAGTTGAAAACCTCTTGTGAGAATTCATCTTCAAATGGTTTACCCCACAAACTTTCGCCACCCATCCCGGTACCGGTTGGATCGCCACCCTGAATCATAAAATCAGGAATGACCCGGTGGAAGATAATGCCATCGTAGTAACCCTTCTGAGCTAAACCAACAAAGTTTTCAACACTCTTGGGGGCCTGCTTTGGAAATAGTTGAACCTTAATATCACCAAAGTTAGTTTTGATTGTTGCTTTTGGTCCATCGACCTGACTTAAATCTAATTGCGGAAATGCCACAAAATCACCCGTTTTCTATTAAGATTATCTTGATAATACAAGAGAACTCGATTAAATGCTAGCCATTTGTAAGGATTTCTTGCGATTAGCGACTAAGCATAGTATTTCGACTGATTTTCTGGTAACCTAGATAGGATTAATTTCACATTACTTGGAGGTAACCATGAGTTTTTTAATCGATTTTGTGTTGCACATTGACCAACACTTAGTCACCATCGTGAATAGTTTTGGAATCTGGACCTACCTAATTCTCTTTGCCATCATCTTCATTGAGACTGGCGCGGTCATTTTACCATTTCTTCCCGGTGACTCCCTTTTATTTGCAGCTTGCGCACTCGCCGCTAATCCAACCTATGGCTTACATATCTGGACTTTTGTCATTCTCTTCTTGGTGGCAGCTTTGGCGGGCGACTCACTTAACTTCTATATTGGTCATTTCCTAGGAGAACGCCTAACTGAAACATCCTGGTTTGGTAGACTGATCAATCAAAAACAGCTGGCAAAGTCCGAAAAATTCTTCGAAAAACATGGTGGCATCACCGTGACCATCGCACGCTTCATGCCAATCATCCGAACCTTTGTCCCATTTGTAGCTGCCAGTTCGCGAATGAAGTATCAACAATTCATTCGCTACAACGTTATCGGCTGTGTCCTGTGGGTCATTCTCTGTTGTGGTGGTGGCTACTACTTCGGTAATATCCCGTTCGTTAAGGAACACTTTTCGATGGTTGTCATTGGAATCATCCTGGTTTCACTGATTCCAGCTGTCTTCTCTGCTATCCGCGCACGCTTTAGCCATCCAACTGAAAACGAAGATTAATCCAATTATAAAAGGCCGATCAGCTAATAATAGCTGACCGGCCTTTTATAATCTAACTTAAAATGCAGTGTCCACTGTAAATACTCTTCATTAATCCGCTTCACGTAACGCTTGTCTGCCGATACTGAGTAAGTAAAAAAAAGACCACTCAATCAGGATAAACGCTAGAACAAAGCACTGACCGAAGAACGTATCCGGCAAGACCAAAATGATTCGGTCCAATAGTGGATCGAACAACCAGTCCGAATTGCGAAATAAGATCTTATGGAACATGATAAAGAACTGATCAAAATTGATAGCCATTATAACGGTCACTACTGGTGGTACCCAGAGGGCTGTCTGCATCGGTAATACTAACCGCCACAATTGTCGATCACGTCGTAGTCGCTGCCAAAAAAAATAGACCACAACACTCGTGACGATAAACACACCGTAATCAAGCATAAATAGATTCTTCACATCCGCAAAGTGAACCAACGCACTCGTCGAATCCGTAAAATCGTTCATAGTTAATTTGGGTACCCACGGAAAGTTAAGATATGCTAACAGCTGATAGTAGTTCGTCATCAGCCGTCCCAATGTCAAATTCACAGTTGCGCCTAACTTTTGACCAACCGCATTGGCAAAATACAACCAGCTCGCGTTGATTGTTACAATTATCGTGCCACTCACTAACCATAAGTATAAACTCAGCCACTGAGCCGCATTTTTAAATTTATTTAGCCACACCATCGTCTAGGTCCCATTCGTCCAAAGAATTGATCTCATTAGTTGGTTTGACGGCCTGTTGTGCCACTAGTTCAGGGGTAGAGACACCGGTATACACCAATAAGGAGTCAATCCCAAAGTTAATTGCCGCTGAGATATCCGTCATATAATTGTCACCAACCATCACACAATCGTGCTTATCGAGACCAATCCGGTCGACCGCTTTCTGCATAATAATTGTCTCCGGCTTACCAATGTAAGTTGCACGTTGTTGGGTGGCCCGTTCGACCATCGCAATTACTGAACCAGCACCTGGCACTAGCCCCCGCTCATTTGGAAGATTAGTATCCGCGTTGGTGCCAATGAACTTAGCCCCCCGCTTAATTGCCAGCGTAGCAAGTTCAAATTTATGGTAGGTCGCATCATAGTCTAAACCAACGATTACGAATCTAGGTGTGCGCTCATCGAACTTGAAGCCCTTTTCCAACATTGCACCCTTCAAGCCAAGTTCCCCGATGACGTACATCGTTTTATCACCATCACCTGCAAGGTCATTAACATAGTCTGCAGTCGCTAACGCTGCCGTATAAACATTCGCAGGACTCACATGAATATCATGATTGTTCGCTAAGTTTGCAGCCACATCTTCTGGTGATTTAGTCGTGTTATTCGTGACCAATAAAAAATCAGTCTGACTAGCCTGTAGTCGTTCAATAAACCGTTTAGCAGCAGGAATACGTTCCCGACCACGATAAACTGTTCCATCTAAATCAATTAAATAACCCTTGTACTTACCCAATCAAAATACCTCTCTCTGTTCCTACTTTTGTCGAATCGTAAAGTGGCGTTTACCACTACTCTGCTTCGTTGTTTGCGCTTGCTTACCATTACCGGCCGTAACTTTCGCCGGTTGCCGCCGCTTTTCAGTAAACGGTGCGGCCTTCTGCTTAGTGGTGAAGCTATGAGACTTCCGCCGTTGTTTGCTGCGACTACTGTTACGGTTACTCCGCGCTCGGGATTGCCGACTATTAGTGTTTTTCTTTCCCCGCCGATCATCCTTACGTGAGCGACTGGTACGCTTAGGTTTAATGACCCGTTCGTTTTTAATGATAAAATAGGCGCAACCAAAATTACAATATTCGTACAGATAGTCTTGGACCGCCCCAATCGTCTGTGAGCGCTGGACATCTTTCATATCATCACGGAAAAAACCTTTTAACCGTAACTGTTCAAAACCCCAATCACCGACAATATAATCATATTTATTTAAAATTGAGCTGTAGCGCTCAACGAACTTGTCGAGGTCAAACCCTTGGCGATAATCGTACACGATTTCAAACGGGTGCTTGCTAACTTCAAAGTGGGTCTTATCAGTTCGTAATCCATGATACAAATTGCGCCGCCGTTCCGCTTGTTGTTCAGCTAGTTCATCAATATGTTCGCGATTCACATTGACACCACCTTTCTCTTATTTAACCGGCCATCGACGCATTAAGTAATCGCCAACGACCGTTCTTAACATGGCTTCAAATAATATCTCAGTTCGACCACTGATATTAATGGTCGGGAAAAACGGAATGAATAAATCATGATCTAATAACGCAATCTGGTACGTTTGTTGCCGATTGACCGGCTGACCATTCACTAGTAATGTATGCTGTCCCGTTTTCCACGTGAGGCCCTGGTACTGGATATAACCAAAGACTTGACCACGAAATCCCATTCCTTTAATCGGAAATTTGTTCAAAAACGGGCGAACTAACTCCATCTCATAGACTAAGCGCCACAATGCTTCACCACTTAACGTCACTCGAATAACATGCATCGCGTGAGGTAGCATGGTATGTAAATCATTTCGGTTGACCATGCCTGCGGGAAGATCCCGCATGAACAGGCCACCGTTCAACATACCTAGATCAGTTTTGGCATAGTCCGTAATGGCCGCTAGCCCGAGGGCCGTCAAATCACTTGCATGGTGCCAATGTGGCCGCAGCTGCGTCGGCACCTTCGCAACAACTTGCCGCGTGAGTAACGTTTCACCCTGTTGCTCCCAGCCAGTAATCAACGTTTCATCACCGGCCACAATTGGTAAGCTGGCCGTGGCAACAGTATGCGCCGCGGCCGCTTTAACGTGATGTTGATGATCAATCGTCAGTTCAATTCGCCCAATATACTCACCGTATTTTCCAGCTGCCGCTATCAGGACCCCATTTTTCAGTTCACCGTTCACCAGTAAATGATGCGTATGACTGCCAATAACAACATCGATCACCGGAAACTGTTTTGCTAACCACCGATCGACATTGATACCAAGGTGGGACATCACGATTAAGACATCATATTGCCCTGCATATTGTCGTAACAACTCTGGGAATCGCGTCTTAACACTGGCCGGCGTCCAACCGTTCAACGGGTAAGTCAACGTAAACGGTGCCGTAAATGCCAGCAACAAGACTCGTGTCCCCCGTGCAGTTGTAATGATTTTAGCTGGTAATGCCCACTGCGGCGGTCGTTGCGTTGCAGTATCTGTCAAATTATCGAGAACAACATCAAAGTTGGCGCGGTCATACAACCGGTTTAAGGCCGCGTGCGTTAAACCCAGTCCTTCATTATTGCCAATCGTGACCGCATCATAGCCAATCGCGTTCAATAACGCCACGTTGGCCTGCCCTTGAGTGGCTTCTGAGAGTGGATGGGCACGATCAACCGCGTCGCCGAGGTCAACCGTGATCACATGGCTTCCAGATTGCCGGCGCTGCTCACGTTCGGTTAATAAATACCGTTGAATACGTGGCCAGTTTTCAAAATGCGAATGAATATCATTGGTATGCAGAATCGTGACTTGCTCGTCCACGGTCAATCGCCCCTCAATCGTTGTCTTTGTTAATCCTAAAGCATTCACCAAAGTCGGTCAAGCACTCGCTTACTGGCGCTTGGCAAAATCAATGGCTTTACCGTCAACCATCTGCTCGATCTCGGCCAGTGAAAATGGCGTTCCAAAGGGCACCGGATGGTCCAAGTAATCGACTTCTGGTGTATCGACACCCACGTTGATGTTCTCCTTGACGTTGACGGCATAATGATGAATATGCCCGTGCAAATTGATAATTTGTTTGACGATCCCCATCATCATTGGGTAGTGCGTTATATAGTATTGGCGGTGGTCGTACTTAATCAGTACCCCCACGTCGTGAAACTCAAACTTCGGTTGACCATTCAACTGTGGATCATGAGCAGCCAAATACTTAAAGAAGGCCCGTGAATCATGGTTTCCCTTTATAAAAATGATTTTGCCATTTAACTGTGCTAAGAGTGCAAAAACCCGCTCATAAGACAATTTCGCTGGTCGCGTAAAATACAGCGCAACATCGCCTAAATGATAGACTGTATCCTGATCCGTCACACGGGCATTCCAATGGTCAACAATCGCTTGGTTCATTGTCTCTACATCTGGAAATAGCCGGGGCGCAAAGTCGTTGTCCCCCAACAAATCAGCATGATAAAAATGTGTGTCGGACGTAAAATATTGCATCGTTCAAACCTCTTATTCGTATATTTACATTTGTAACATCAATCGGATGTGTCATGTCTAGCGAATTTCATGACTTTTGCTTGAAAAGCTGACTTATCCGTTCGTCAGCATATACCCATGTCAGTCATTCGAATCCTATTACGACTGTCAGTCATCATATGGCACACTAACTCGGCAAGTTTATACTAAACAAACCGTTTCCACCGAGTCAAAGCTGACAGTTTTGGCACTTACTGAACAGCACGTATTAATCATGAACCATTTTAAAGAACACCTGACACAACGCGTTAGTCATTTATCATTGTACCGCGCACCGTTCTAAAAGACACTAGAACAGTTTTAAGTTTATTGCTTTGTCAGCACTGGAACCATGTTTTATGACCAACCCATATTCACAAATCTAGCTAATATCGTCAAAAAGTGCACTTAACTGCAATCGGCAGAGTTAAGTGCACTTCATAAATCCCATTAGTTAACCTACTTGATAGCCAATCAGCACTCCTGGTTATTGCTGACTAGTCGTGTGTCCGTTGACGAATTCGGTCACTAACGATCTTGACAATGTATAAGCCAACCACCCAGACCGCTGACACGAGTAACGCGATTAACGTTTCAAACTTCAGACAGAGAACAACAGCGATAAAAGCTAAGAACACTAGAATGAAGTAATCAGATAACGGAAACAGTGGCATCTGGAATTTCACTTTAGCCTGACTGCCCGCTTGACGTCGATACTTGATATGTGCGACGACGATTGCGCCCCAAATAAAGATAAAACAAGTAGTCGATACACTCGCAATCAGCGAGAAGACTTTCCCAGGCATCAGTAAGTTTAGAATTACTGACAACCCAATCACCAGCGTCGAGAACCATAACGCATTGCGGGGAACTTGGCGGGTCGATAGTGTCCCCATTCGTTTGGCAAACTTGCTTTTGCCATCATACGTTAGTGAGAATAACATCCGCCCGGTACTGAATAACGCACTATTACAACTAGAAGCGGCCGCCGTGAGCACTACGAAGTTGATAATCGCAGCCGCTGAACGAATTCCCAAATTGGTGAATACTTGTACGAACGGGCTGTGTGCCGATGAAAAGTATTGCCACGGGTACATACACATTAGAAAGAATAGTGACCCAACATAAAACAGAATGATCCGCACGGGAATATCATTGATTGCTTTGGGGATCACCGTCTTCGGATCAGCCGTCTCAGAAGCTGTCATGCCGACCATCTCGATCCCAATAAAACTGAACAGGACCATCTGGAAGGAAAGCACTAAGCCTTTGATTCCGTGTGGCATAAAACCGCCATAACTAACCAAATTGGTTAAGCTGGCGTGGCCCACAGGGGTCTTAACGCTAAACAAGACCATACCAATCCCAACAGCAATTAATGCCAAGATAGCAGCGATCTTAATAATCGCAAACCAAAATTCAGTTTCACCGAACGCTGAGACATTAATAGAATTCAAGCCCAGCAATAAAATCAAGATAATCAGCCCCGGAAGCCATTGCGGTAACTTAGGCCACCAAAACTGCATATACTCACCAGCAGCAGTAATTTCGGCCATCGCAATCGTGATCCAGCAAACCCAATACGTCCATCCAGCCACAAAGCCGGTCTTATCACCTAAGTATTGCTTAATAAAATCAATATAAGAATGCGTATGAAGGTCAGATAACAGTAGTTCACCTAACGCCCGCATTAATAAAAAGCACACTAAACCGGTCACTAAGTATGCGATCAGGATCGCTGGCCCCGCCAAGTGGATAGATTGACCGGCCCCTAAGAACAGTCCGGTCCCAATCGTGCCGCCGATGGCAATTAATTGAACATGGCGGCTTTTTAAGCCTCGCGAGAGTTGTTCCGTCGCAGGCTGTGAATTTTCTTTCGTCATTATCTTTGCACTCCCCTTGAAATTATTATAGCGGCCAAATTCCTAGCATTCAAAAGGCCACGCTTAAGAAAATCACACGATTGGACTATACCATTGTTTGCTAACGAAATTCATCTTATGTACGCGTAAGCGTTTGCTAACTTGCATGGCTGGGATTCAGCTTTGTTAGTTGACTAAACCAGTGAACGCTCCCGCTACGTGAATAAAGTGAAGGCAACGCATACTAACATGAATAACTTTCACTTCAGCATCTAAAAAAGCACCCGGATTTTCATCCGCGTGCCTCTTTACAACCTTAATCATATTGAAACGATGCTGATCACTGATTCTGAGCCACGCGCTCAACATCGCGGGCAATCATAAGTTCTTCATCAGTAGGAATGAGTAACGTCCGAATCTTCGCATCGGTCGTACTCAGGTCCCGTTCGACACCACTGACTTGATTCTTAGTCGGGTCAATCGCGACGCCAAAGTAGGTCAACCGATCCGCGATTCGTTGTCGCATCCGTGCATCCCGTTCACCGATACCAGCCGTTATCACTAATGCATCCGCACCTTGTAGCTCAGCCAAATAAGCACCGACATACTTAACGATCCGATTGACAAAAATATCAATAGCTAACTGAGCCTGTGAGTCCTCATCATAACGTGCCTCGAGCTCCTGCATATCTGCAGAACCAGCTAGCCCCAGTAAGCCTGACTGCGTATTCAAAATCGTTAACATTTCATCAGGATCGCTAATATTAAGCTTTTTCATGAGATAAGCAACCAGCGACGGATCCACATCGCCCGAGCGCGTTGCCATTGTAATACCAGCTAACGGCGTAAATCCCATCGAGGTATCTAGTGACTGTCCATGATCAATCGCCGTAATCGAACTTCCCGCACCTAAATGCAACGTAATCAGCTTCAACGTTTCGAGCGGTCGGCCCAATAATTTAGCTGCTCGCACCGCGACGTAGCGATGGCTCGTTCCATGAGCGCCAAACTTGCGAGCACCATATCGTTGATAGTAATCATACGGTAACGAGTATAGATAGTTAACCGCCGGCATACTTGCATGAAACGCCGTATCAAAGACAGCGACCGCGGGCACATGTGGTAGTACCCGCTTGAAAGCACGAATACCGACCGCATTAGCCGGATTATGCAATGGCGCATATTCGGCCAGATCCGTAATCTGCTTAAGCACTTGGTCAGTGATTAAAACTGAATCATGGAATTGCTCGCCACCGGCAACGACCCGGTGACCGACCCCAGTAATTTCATCATATGAGTCAATAATTCGCAATTTAATTAACTCATCCAAAACGATATTCACGGCAGCCAAATGGTCCGCGACTACGGCTTTCTCTTGGTAATGATGATCAACGCCATAGCGAATATTGACCGGTGAAGTTTTGAATCCAATTCGTTCAACAGCGCCCTGTGCAATCACCCGTTCCTGTGGCATTTCAAATAACTTAAATTTCAACGTCGAACTACCAGCGTTGATGGCAATGGTCTTCCCCAAACGACACACTCCTAGCGAATAATATTCTGGTCGACCCACGCATCAATTTGAGCGGTAAACGCTTGAAAGGCACGTTGATCCTCAAATGATGGAAAGTCGCCTAGTAATACTTTACCTGCTTGGTGGGCCCGTTGTCCATGTTTCTGTAAAACAACAATTGATTTTCGTGATTTTTCATCAAGAAAAAGGTTAGTCGGCAAGTTCAACAGACCTTGGAGGTAAGCCGCAGTGCTCATCCATTTTAACAGTCCTTGAGACTCTTGCGACTGAAAAATCGTCGTTGGAACAAGGAAAACACCCCAGCCGCCCGGTAACAAATGAGCCATCGCTTGCTCCATCATCAAATGATGAATGTAAGAATGACCATTCGTCGCTTTCGTTTGAAAACCTTGGACACGGTCATCCAATGGGTAGTACCCCACTGGCAAATCACCAATTACAACGGTCGTTTTCGGCATGACCAGGGAATCAATTGCGTCTTGATGAAACAACTCCACTGCTGATCGTTGGAGATCCATGCTCATCGCGGCGATTGCCAACTGATTATCATCATTATCGACTCCGTAACCCTGAATCGGACGTGGCCGGTCCGTCTGCAACTGATTTATGACCGTAGTTAATAAGTTACCAGTCCCGACAGCAATATCCAAAATTGACAAATCAGTCGTCGATCCAACTAACTTAGCAATCAAGTATGCCGTTAACAGTCCAATCGAATCTGGTGTCATTTGATGGTTTGGATCAACGTGATCATTATGAATCGCCTTTAGTAAGGCCAACTGAAGCGCACGCCGAATTGTTTCGGCGTCCAATTGTTTTAAGTCGATCGTTTGATAGAGCTTTGTTAAAGCTGCCGTCTGTTCCGGATTTGGCTTGCCATCCTCAACATGTACAGATTGGCTTAATAAATTATCGCCAGTCTCAATGAGCGCATCCACGTAAGAAACGGATAGTTGTTGCATCAAAACTTGAACTGATTGATCTAAGACCTGAAAAAGCGTCTCGGTTTCTGCTTGTGCCAGAATACTCACCCTCCCGCAAAATCTGTAATCCTTAACCATATTACTGATTTTACGCGTTAAGTTCAAGTCACGGGGTTCACTCACCAATCAAGGGAGCGAATTATGCTGATAAGGGTGCTCATAGGATTGTAAAATCAAGCGATATAACGTCTGGCGAGACTGAAAATTAACGTATCGTTGGGTTTCAAACGCCCCACCAATTAACAATAAGCTAATCACCGAAAGCAGGATCGTTCCGCGTCGCTTCCTCATCTACCATTGTCCTCCGATCTGGTAACAGTAATTGGGCTTGAAAATGAATCCCCTTATCAGTCGTCATCGTCAGGGTCAAATCATCGGCCACGTGAAATTGCCGAACGCCCTGCATCAGATTGATTTCACCACCACCATAGTGGCGCAATCCGATTCGATGTAGGATATGATAATAAGTCAATAAATACTGTTTGCCGGTGACCGTATTAACCAAATGAACGGCTTTTCCCGGCGTCAGACCACCCTCATCGGAAATATGGTCCACCACAAAATGGTGATCCGGATTTTCAAGCTCGTGAAGCATCAAATACCAATCCACTGTTGGCAAATCCACTTGGGTGCGCCGGGCCAAATTGCGCTGCCCCTGAAAAAGTGTCGTCAGCACTACGGCCACGATTGCTAACGACACAACGGCTTCAATTAACGTAAAACCGCGCCGCCTAATCATGTGCTTGCTCCGGTATCCTGGATAATAGCTGCTGACGTTGCCGGTCTTCATATTGTTTTCTGGCTGTCTGAATCGCCTGCAAGGTCTGCCGTTCATGTGACTGCATCATAATCTCTAAACTTTCAAACCCAATCAAACCACCCATCAATAGCCCCAGAGCAGTAATCGTTTCAATCATCAAAAAACCCATTCGCGTCTTTAACATGTGTGACTTTATAGGCCCCCCACCCCATCAAAGCATTCAGTTTGATTTTCTGCTTCGGCTGTAATTGCGACTTGAAAATAACCACTGCTAGCTGTGGATGCCCATTTTTCTGGATTTGAATATCACGACCGCGCTCTGTTTTTAATGTTGCAGGCAGTGGGAGATGCCACTGTGGGCCACTGATAGGCCGCCCCCGCTTGCCACCCCAAGTCACGACTTCCGTGCCACGAAAGCTCACGACCTGGGGCTGACCCGTCACACTAGCGGTTAAGGTCCGTTGCTGCCACATCGTTTGTAACTCCCGCCAGAAAGCCTGTTCCGCATTCTGTTGGCGTTGCCGTGTGGGAAAACGGTGCACAGCAATCACCGCCACACTAGCCACGATCGCCAAGACCGCTACCGTTTCGATTAAGGTAAATCCCTGTCGCTTAACCACCAACTACTTTTTGTGGTTGCGGCCGTACCGGACTAATGCCCTGTGACTTAGCCTGCTTATATTGACCATCGTTAATATATCCCTTGTTCCGAAGTTCTTCTAACATTGCGTCGTCATCCGTGACGGTCTTACCCGTATCATTCGCATACATTTCAGCCTGATTTTGAACAACTTCAGTCAGGGCTTCTTGTTGGCGACCAGCCGCCTGTTTACGTTGTTGATTCAAATTGGGCACCACGATCAACATCAAGAGACTGATGATCGCCAATACGATCACCATTTCAATTAAGGTAAAACCGCGCTGTGGTGCTGCCGTTTTTTTCATCAAGCGTTTCATTAATAATGTCATTTTAAAATCTCCCCCATTGATTGATACATCGGTAATAACAAACTCAAGTATGTGCCGACAACGACGAGTGCAATAATGCCAAACATGATGGGTTGAATCCAACCAATCATCCGGTTCAACTGTCGAATCAAGCGTTCGTACTGCAAAGTTGCAAAGTATAGTAATTCCTGACTTAACTGTTCTGCCGGACTCTCTTTGCCGACCAGTAGTGCTAACTCATCAGGTAATAATCGGTCCTCCTGGATAATTGTGACTAACGAAGTCCCAGTCAGTAACGCCTGTTCGATAACCTGCCCTTGCTGATAAATCAGCGCCTTAGTTTGAAAGTGCTGACTGACTTCACAAATGCCACGAATCCCTAAACCACCAGTCAGCAGCATACCCGCATTAAGGCTTAAATAGTAACCACAGTAGTTTCTGATCAGGGGACCAATCAAGGGGACTTGAGCCAACCACTGATAGCGCCGCCGAATGGGTAATCGGCTAACTTGAAGGCCAACCAGCAATAAGCAAATCACCAAGGTAATGACCGTGATACCGCTAAACCATTGCCAATTCGCGATTGTCCCACTACCATTACCACCATGAGCAAGACTCGGTAAAATCGCAGCTTTGACCGTGCCTAAAGTTCCCAGCAGTAGAATTAACAGCAGACAAGGGTACTGTAACAACCGCCGAATTTGGCGTCCCTGTTCAGCACGCGCTCGCATTAATTGACCTGCCTGCATCAAGGTCCGGCGTAATTCACCATGAGTCTCAGCAATTAAGAACTGGTAATACAAGTCCACCGCAATGTATGGACGCAGCGCCATAGACAAATCATCACCCGCGGCTAAACGCCCCAGCGCGGGCTGCAAGGATTGAAAGGCCGGTCCTTCTACATCCAATGTAAATTGAAAGGCTTGCTGAAACGAGAAGCCGTTGCCTAGCAAGTCGGCTAGCGTTTCAAACAGCTTCGCCTGCATAGCAATCGGAAGCCGTTTACGCTTCCTTAAGTTGATTGGCCGTCGCATGATCGAGACGGCCCGCTGCCAATTGTTCATCAATTAACTCCGCCCACCTTTCAGTCATCATTTGCGACGTTTTGGGCCTTGCATGCGGTAACACGACCGTATCGAAAATCGTCGCCACGCTGCCATCCGTCACTGGTACGAGGCGCTGATAGGACATTGCAGTTAAAGCCTGCTCCAAAACAGCGGCTTCCACTCCCAATTGCGTCAACCGGGGAATAATCCCGTAGACACCGCGCGCATGAATAGTACTTAAAACTAAGTGACCACTTAGCGCTGCCTGTACCGCAATCCGAGCCGTTTCGGCATCACGAATCTCACCAATAATAAAGACGTCGGGATGGTGGCGTAACCCAACCTTCAGTAAGTCGCCATACGCCATCTGGGCCGGCGCGTTTACTTGTAGTTGTAAAAATTGTGGTTCATAAATTTCAACCGGATCTTCGATCGTCATGACTAGCCGTTGGCCACGAAGCTGCCGCACAAGATCATACATCGTGGAAGTTTTGCCAGAACCCATCGGCCCGGAAAATAAGATCAATCCCGTTCGTCGCATTAATTGACTCAATTGTTGCCGTTGCTGTGGGACCAAATAGCTCAATTTTCGGGCCGGACCTTCATACAATAACCGGACAACCAACGACTCACGGTCCAAAAAGTCGCCAACTGCCGAGATTCGCAAATTTAAAGTTTGCTCTGCCAATGTTAACGTCATCGCCCCTAATTGGGGCCGCCGATGATCACTAATCGCCATGTTACTACGGTATTTGATGTGATTCATCAATTGCTGGGCCAACTCAGTTGTAATCTGAGTAAGTGCCCGCAAACTGCCTGCTGCTTGCACTAACACCTGATACCCTTCTGCCGTGGGTAACCAATAAATATCACTGGCCCGCTGATTCACGGCTGCCTGAATGATTTCGTTCAACTCTGCTTCAATCACCATTTATCATGGTCACGCTCCTTTCAATCATTAGTTTCGTAACAACGACCACTTTCCACGAAAAAAATGACATTTATTTTGGCATCAAAAAAGCTGTTCCAGAAATAACAAATTATTTCCAGAACAGCTCGTCATCGCATATTTTCATTTGCAATCCTAACATACGGCGTTATAAGCGCCCCGATATAAACCAATTAAGGCGTTAGGCCCGCTCAGCCGCTTCAATGGCTTCCTTAGTTGGAATCGATGGTTGCGCACCCAATTTTTGAACAGCTATCGAAGATGCCCGGTTGGCAAACCGTACCGCAGCGGCCAAATTACTAAAGTCTGGCATTAAGACCGAACTGAGTGCACCAATAAAGGTGTCCCCAGCTGCAGTCGTGTCAACGGCCTCAACCTTATAAGCTGGGACGAAGCCGTGCTCAGCACCGCGCATCCAGAAAGCGCCTTTACTCCCAACGGTAATGATCACGTTAGCAACGCCCAGCGCCTGCAACTTCTGTGCACCCTGAATCATCGATTGCTCATCAGTAATGTGCACGCCAGTCAAGGTTTCCGTCTCAGTTTCGTTAGGAACAATTAAGTCGGTCGTCGCTAGTAATTCTGCGGGCACCGTCGTCGTAGCTGGTGCCGGGTTTAAAATCGTTTTTTGCCCAGCGGCCTGAGCCAATTCAAACCCTCGAATCGTTGCTGCAATCGGCGTTTCAAACTGTGCAATCAAAAAAGTACTAGCGCTAATTGCGGGTTGGGCCCGTTCGACATCTTCGGCCGTAACCTGCTGATTAGTTCCACCATCGATTAAGATACGGTTCTCACTACTACTATCTAACAAGATGAAAGCTGAGCCGGTACTAGCCACATTGCTATGTTGAACATATTGGTCATTAACACCACTATTCGTCAACTGCTGCACCATAAAGGCCCCTTCCTGATCAGTACCAACTTTACCGATAAAAGTCGTTTGGGCACCAGCGCGCGCGGCTGCGATGGCTTGGTTAGCCCCTTTACCCCCACCAGCGACACTCTTACCAGTCAGCGGTAGCGTTTCACCAGGCTTAGGAAAACGCTTGAAACGCAAAATCGAATCAACATTCAAACTACCTAGTACGGTTACTTTATTCATGATTATTCGTCCCTTCAGTATTCAACTGCTCTAATTTTAGCAAACTGGCCTGTTCGACGCACTTGTTTTACTAATATTTTAAGCAATAAAAAACGTGGTTCTTGATTTATCATCAAAGAACCACGTCTTTTCATCATTAATCTGGGTAGTTAGCAGCTTCGTATACTTCTGATACGTCGTCGTTATCTTCCAATTCATCAATCATGTGTTGTAACTTTTCCACTTTATCAGCAGGAACGTCCGTTAGGTTTTCAGGAATCATGGTTAATTCAGCTGTTTCCAACTTGTAACCATTAGCTTCGAGGGCATCACGAACGGCAGCTAATTGTTTAGGATCAGTGTAAATTTCAAACGCTTCGTCGCTTGATTGTAAATCGTCGCCACCAGCATCTAAAACGTCCATCAACATCGTATCTTCGTCGGTATCTAAATCTTCGCGACTGATCACGATGTAACCCTTACGATCAAACATGTAACTAACCGCACCAGTTGCGGCTAAAGCCCCACCATGATGCGTGAACGCTGAACGAACCGCCGCAGCAGTCCGGTTTTTGTTATCAGTTAATGCGTGAACCAGAACGGCGATACCACCAGGGCCGTAGCCTTCGTAAGTAACTTCTTCGTAGTTCTCCGCACCGGAGCCACTACCTTTATCAACCGCCCGTTTAATATTGTCTTTAGGCATGTTGGCAGCTTTGGCCTTATCCATAACTAACCGCAATTGCGCGTTAGAATCTGGATCAGGACCCCCGGCTTTTACAGCCATATAAAGTTCACGGGAAATCTTTTGAAAGACTTTCCCACGTTTAGCATCTTGGGCGTTCTTACGTCCTTGAATGTTATGCCATTTTGAATGTCCTGACATGTGTGACTCCTTCTTTCATATTTATTTTCAGTTTAGTAGATAAACATACGTAAAGTATGATAGCAAAAAAAGCGAGCGATTTCAAGCACTAGAACCAAGGGCGTCCAAGTTCTGCGATTTTTATTGCAAATCTAATGAACCAGTTTCGTTATTGGACTCTCTTTCAGATTTGAAATTTCAGTTTGCTAATGACAACCACAACCACGACAAACTGGTGTTATGGCCGTAAATATGCGTAACCCACAGCTTGCAAGTCCACGATTCGCACCACACCAGCGGGAACGACCGTCACACTGGCAGGAAGTTGGGCCGCAGTCATTTGATGACTCACCATGGCATTATGGCAAGCATCAATCTCAACTTGCGGTAACGTCTGTTGTAATGGCTTCCAGGCACCAGTTACCAGCGTCGTGATAGCGGGCCCGTTGACCACAACCACCACCGTACTAGTTGGCCGGGCTGCCAAAAAATTCTGCACATTGCTTATGGCCGTTGCGACCTTAGCCGGCTCGTCGACATGGACTACTAAGTTAGTCATTCGCTTGTCCTCCCTCGATCGACCGCAGTTCGAGTGCGCGTAGATAGTGATAGCTACTCAACATGTTAGCGCAGGTCGCATCCGTTTCATCCGGCACTTCATAAATCATGGTAGCGTGCGGGTTGAGGACTGGTAACACCCGCTGCCAGTCAATCAGTCCCTGCCCTAAAGGTAAACTATCGTGCCGCGTCCCCATCGAATCAACCAAATGATAATGTTGAATGAGTGGAGCCAGCCGCTTCAAAGCCAACATGGTCAATTCCATATCACCGTGCAGCGCAATGAAGACGTGGCTCAAATCACAAACCAGCGGATAATGATGCTGAATGATACGCTCATCTAACTGGGGATCACCATACATAAAACTTGCCGTTACCCCATTTTCAATCACGACATGTCCACTCGCCTGACGAACCAAATTATCCAACCGCTCAAAGACCACGTCACGTGCAACCTGCAAGGACTCATACTCATCGATCAAGCGCCCACTGTCGCTACCATAGCCACCGTGTACGAGCACCTTGACATCCAATTCCGTCGCCAACGCAAGTAACTGGGCCGTACTCGTTTGTAGGAATTGGTACGCCGCAGCTTCACGATGTGGATCAAGCAATTGATCAAGATGAACGCCTTGATAACTCATAGGGTGATGAATCACAATTTGCTCGGTGACAGTTGTCTTTACAAATTGGACAGCTGTTTTAAGTGTCTGAAATGCTTCCGGTTCAAAGTCCGTGGCACTCGTAAAAAATTCAAATACTTCGGGCCGGTATTGCAAACGATCCATTAATTGTGCGGGTGCTTGGGACGCCTTCAAGCCTAACTTAATTTTTCCGGGCCGTGGCCGCATTATTAGTTGTGTCATCCGTTTAACTCATCCTTTCACGCATTCCAAAACCAAAAAAGGCTTGGAATAAATATTCCAAACCTAGTATAACGCTATCGTTCTAAATTATGCCAACGTCACTAGCTGGCAGACAACCGAACTTAATCAGCAGACTTGGTTGAGCCCCGCCGAACAATGCCGTATGGCAAGGTGACCGTCTTCTCGTCAAGTTCTTTATCGTTCATCAACTTAGTTAACATCCGCATGGCAACCGCACCAATATCATATAATGGTTGGGTAATCGAGGTAATGGCTGGACGCGTGATTTGGGTAATAATCGTATCATTACTCGTCACAACTTCCAAGTCATCTGGAACGTTGATCCCGGATTCCATACTTGCGTTGATAAGACCAGCCGCCATTTCGTCGTCCCCAACGAATACCGCAGTAGCGCCACTATCCGCAATGACTGGTTGTAACTTCCGCCCAGCATCATATGAGTAGCCCGCTTCATAAACGAGGGCGTCGTCAAACGGAATCTTAGCCTTGGTTAAGGCCCGTTTGTAACCCGTCAGTCGGTATTCAGCGTTGATTGATTGTGACAATGAGCCTAAAGCCAACGCGATCTTCTTGTGACCACGTGCAATTAAGTTAGTGACCACTTCTTCAACAGCTGCAGCGTAGTCGATATTAACGCTTGGCGTTTCATTGTTCGGATCAACCGTCCCAGCTAAAACAACTGGTGCCTTGGCCCGTTTGAATTCAGCCCGGAGCTTGTCATCAATATGGTTACCCATAAAGATGACCCCGTCAACTTGCTTAGCCATCAACGTATTCAACACGTTGACTTCTTGTTCACCCGCATCATCGGAGTTCGTTAAAATGATATTGTACTTGTACATCATCGCAATATCATCAATCCCGCGTGCTAACGCCGCAAAATAAATGTTGGTCACGTCCGGGATGATTACCCCGACCGTAGTTGAACGCTTACTTGCTAACCCTCGTGCAACTGCGTTAGGCCGGTAATCTAACCGTTCAATGACAGCTAGTACCTTTTTACGCGTTGCGGGTTTAACGTTGGGATTACCATTGACGACTCGTGAAACTGTGGCCATTGAAACCGCCGCTTCGCGTGCCACATCATAAATTGTTACTGTTTGTTTTTCCATATAAAAATAGCCCTTTCTTGCTTGGTATCATATGTTTTCATCCGTTTTCATGCAACATCAACCAATATAGCAAAATTACGCTTCCAATGCAACTTAAGATTGTTATTGAAATCGCTTTCATGAAAATAATACCGTACTTGTTTTCAAAATGCAAGATTTACCACACGAAGATTGTTATTTTGGGCTCATTATTCTCAGCTTTTTATCATCAACAGCGCTATACTAGTATTATTATCTATTATTTTATCTAAGGAGTGTTTGAATTGACAGATTATACGAAACTGCAACAAGTCCGTCAATGGACCCAAGACAATCACGTTGACGTGACCTACATCAGTAACTTTCACACAATTTCATATTTGACTGGTTTTGAGAGCAACCCCTACGAACGGACGCTAGCACTGTTTGTTTTCGCGGATGCGGAACCATTTCTCTTTGCACCCGCTCTCGAAGTTGAAGCAATCAAGGAGATGGGCTGGCCTTACAAAGTTTTCGGCTACCTCGACCATGAAGGTCCATACGCGCTAATTGCTGATCACATTCACGCACAATTGACTGATCCTAAAGTTTGGGCCCTTGAAACTGGGAACTTGACGTTAGACCGCTTTACCGCGCTCAAACAGCAATTTCCAGCTGCCCACTTCGATAAGGATCTATCACCTTATATTCAGCAATTACGGCTGGTCAAAACAGCTGATGAACTTGAAAAACTAAACATTGCCGGTAAATGGGCCGACTTTGCTTTTGAACAAGGATTTGCTGCTGTCAAGACGGGTCGCACCGAACAACAGATTGCTGCCGAATTACAGTATGCCTTAATGAAAAAGGGAATTATGGAAATGAGTTTCGACACTTTAGTCCAAGCTGGTGAACATGCCGCCAACCCCCATGGTGCAACTAACGAAGCCCAAGTCAAGCCAAATGAATTAGTGCTATTCGACCTCGGCGTCATGTATGAAGGCTATGCTTCTGATGCTTCCCGGACAATTGCTTATGGCCAACCGAGTGCCAAGCAAAAGGAAATCTTTGACGTCTGTCTGGAAGCCAACTTGACTGCTCAAGCGGCCATTAAACCAGGCATGGCAGCCGAAGATGTCGATAAAATCGCACGCGATATCATCACCAAAGCGGGCTATGGCGAATACTTCATTCACCGGTTAGGTCACGGAATCGGCCAAACTGACCACGAATTTCCTTCGATTATGGCTGGTAACCACATGCCACTCGTTGAAGGCATGTGCTTCTCAGTAGAACCTGGGATCTACATTCCCGGCGTAGCTGGTGTTCGAATCGAAGACTGTGGGGTCGTTACTAAGGAAGGCTTTAAGCCATTTACCCATACGCCAAAAGAATTAAAAGTATTAGATCTTTAATTAAAAACGTCAAGAGGGCCGTCACGACATAATCCGTGACGGCCCTCTTTTTTTACCTAGCGTTGACTGGTACTTGCTTTTAGTGTTATTCCGGTAGCGGATGTTCGGTTTCATAATCAGCCACTTCGGCTAACAGTGCCGCCGTCGTTTTCAATGGCAGCACGTCACAGTCAACCGCGGCTTCACTCCCCGCCTGACTCGCACGCCGATAAACATCAATCTTATGATTGACTTTTTGCAAATTCAACAAGGATTGATGGATTTGCGCTTCAACAGCCTGGCGTTGCTCTTCAAACATTGCTAGCCGTTGATCAATCGTTCCATCCCCATCGGCACACCAACTAATAAATTGTCGAATATCCTCTAACGGCATCCCGGTCTGCTTAAGACAACGAATCAATGCCAGTGAATCCAAGTCTTCATCATTGAAGACCCGGCGGCCCTGCTTATCACGCTTCACAAAGGGCGTTAAGCCCGCCTTATCATAATAGCGCAGTGTATAACTTGAAATACCGGTCTTTTTGGCGACCGCTCCGATTGAATACAATGTGATTCCTCCTCAAAAGCAGATAGGACACCGAGCACTTGCTCAGTGTCCTATCTTATCGCTGTCAGCTTACTTGGCTGGTGACGATTCATCCGTTGTCGATTCATCATCAGACTTCGCAGGTGTTGCGTCCTTAGCAGGTGCTGATTCTGGTACGGGCGCTGAAGTCTTCTCGTCCTCGCCAGCTTTTTGATAAGCAGCTCCACCATCAATGACGATATCTTCATCATCACCTTCATCATCTTCGACCTTAGCTAATTCAGACCGTAAACTATCCGTAGCTTGGTCAAGACTTGAGCCAAAGCTTTCACCCGTTTCCTGCTTAGCGGCTTGATACTGGTCAGCAAAATCGGCCACTTTTCGCTTTGTATCTTCAAATTGTTGCCCAGCTTCAGCCTTGAAGTCTTCAGCAGCATCGTTGGCATAGAACGCATAGTCGATTGCCCGATCCTTAAAATCGGCAATTCCTTGCTGTGCTTTAGCTTTCAATTCAGCCTTTTTATCATCATCCATCTTCATAACGGCGGTAGCAATCGCTGCACCACCTAAAACAACACCTAATAAGAATCCCTTTTTCGACATAATTAAGACTCCTCACTATTATTTTTTGAACGTCGATTACGATAGACATCAAAAGCGGCTTTGCCGACCTTGCTTGCGCTGGAGAACTTGCTCCGCTTCTCATTGTTCTTGCCAATCTTGGCTGTTAAGTCTCGAGTCGCAGCATTTAAGTCAGAGACGCTCTGACCTAAGTCGCCCATCGCTTGAAACGCTGGATCAATTGTTGCAACTTTGCCGTTAACATCCTTTAAGAGTTCATTGGCATTTGCCATGATTTTTTCAGTCTCATGTGACAAGGCGTCAACATCATCCGTAATATTATTTAAACTACGGTTGACTTCCCCCATCGTTTTAGTAATCCGCATTAAAAAAATCCCGATAAAGCATACTAATAATAAGAACGCAATGGCGGCAATGATGCCCGCAATGTGTGTAATCATCCTAAAATTCCTCCTTCAACAGCCATGATATTAAAACTAGCATAGCATTGTCTTTAGTATACCGCAATTAAAAAAGTGCTTACAACATTCACCCAGTCACATTTGGTCGCAATAACTTGATCACGGCTTGGTTGCCCGCGTCAAATCTGATAAACTAGTGAACAGACAACAATAACGAGGGTGAAGATATGTTTAATTCAATTAACCTAGCAGCGGTTGACACACCGACTAAACAAGTTTCGGTGTGGATGAAGTTGGCTAAGAAAATTGACTGGCAACAAATTATTATTAATATTGGCGGCAAGCTACTCGAAATCATTTTATTTATTTTACTATTTTGGGTGATTGATCGGCTAGGAAAACGCCTGATCCACCACTTATTTTTAACGAATGCTAATACCAGTGATACTGCCAATAATCGGATTTCAACGATTTTTACATTATCATTAAATATCTACCATTACGTCATCATGTTTTTTGGCATCTATGCGGTACTTTCAGTGTTAGGTGTTCCCGTGGGGACGTTGATTGCTAGTGCTGGGATTTTCAGTGTGGCGTTAGGTTTAGGCGCCCAAGGCTTCGTCAGTGACATTGTCACCGGGTTCTTCATTCTACTTGAAGATCAGATTGATGTTGGGGATTACGTCAAAATCGAAACCATTGAGGGGACCGTCTCCGCAATCGGTTTACGGACAACTCAAGTTACGAGTCCCGATGGCACGTTGAACTTTATTCCCAATCGCAAGATTTTAATCATTAGCAACCAGTCGCGTAACGATATGCGCGTGCTGATTGACCTCTACATTCTCACAACGACTCCCGTTCAAGATCTGACTAACGTGGTCCGCGAAACTAATGCCGACCTCGTGCCTCAGTATCCTGATATCATCGGTGAGCCCGACATTCAAGGCGTCACGACACAAGCCGATGGGACGTTGGTCTTCCGAGTACAATTTTACGTCAAAAATGGCATGCAGTTCGCAATTCAGCGCGACTTTTTGGCCGCCTACTTGAACGCGGCCCGAGCAGCGGGAATTCAACTCCCCTCGCCACGTTTAAATATCGCCCCAATGCACAAGTAAGCTCAACCAACACAAGCCCGCACAGCGGTTGCTCAGAAATGAGCGCCACGGTGCGGGCTTGATCTTTCATCTGACAAATTTCTTCAGGTGGGAACCATGACGCACGTTGTTATTGTCAGGAATAGTTTTAGTTATTCCCATTCGCAACCTAACGTGACCAGGCGAAAACTATTGTGCGGTCACAACCAACCATTAATTGCAACAACGCTCGGCATTCTTGAAACTCAAAAACGTACTGACACGTGTTAGCGCAGTACGTTTTGTAATTTATTTGTGTAACGCATTCCGATGAGTCAAAAAGCTGGTCATCGCATTGACCCCACTCATAATGGCAGCCGTGTGCGGCACCATGTTTTCCGAGTGCAACGAATATGGACTGTCGACCCCTAACCAGAACATTGTCCCTGGAATCTGATGAATCAAATAACCAAAGTCTTCCCCAGTCATTGCTGGTTCCGTTTCAATAAAGTTGACATCATCATCCTCCTGCATGTACTTGATAAAATCAGCAGTGATTGCGTCATTGTTCTCAACGGGATAATAACCACCTTGATTGAGCTTCAAATCGATATTGCAGTCATAGGCGAGCGCAATCCCCTCAGTAATCGTCCGAACCCGCCGCTGAATATGCATGTTCATCTCCTGCGTCAACGCTCGGATCGTCCCGTCAATCTGGGCCTCACCGGCAATCACATTGCCAATCGTGCCAGCAGTAAAGTGACCTAATGTCACCACACCACTTTGAATCGGGTCCACGTTGCGCGCTACAATCGTCTGCAGCTGGGAGACTAACGCCGCACCAGCGACGACCATGTCGTTTGCTTGATGTGGGTAAGCCGCGTGTCCACTTTTACCACTTAAGTGTGCGTGGATCTCACAAGTTCCCGCAAATAACGTGCCCATCCGGCAACCGATCGCTCCAGTTGGTAAATTAGGATTGTCATGGAATGCAAAAATCTCATCTGGCATCCAATCACCATCTAGCGCACCACTTTCGTACAAGCGTTGCCCACCCGAGGCATTTTCCTCAGCCGGCTGGAACATGAAAACCATGTCGGTCGCAGGTCGGTTCTCTGCAAAGTAGCTTAGGATTCCTAGCGCGACTGACATATGAATATCATGGCCACACGCGTGCATGACACCTGGATGGGTCGATGCAAATGGTAAGCCCGTATTTTCAGTAACTGGTAACGCATCGATGTCAGTTCGATAACCGATTCGATAATCATGCTTTAAACCACTGACTTTCACTAAAATCGCCGTATCCAAAGTAGGAATGGTTTTGATTGTCAGCCACTCTTGAGGCATCTTACCAATAATCGACAATAAATAAGCCTGTGTTTCATGTTCTTGTAAGCCGATTTCCGGAATTTGGTGTAAGTGTTGATAAATTGGAATTAGATCGGTTTCCCGTAAGACCATTGTTTATCCCTCCACCATTAAAGATTCCGTAATTCTGCCATTAATTCAGTCTTGCTCTTAGTCTTATCATCAATATCTTTCAACTTACGAGCAGGAACCCCACCGACTACGGTGTTAGGAGCGACGTCTTCAATGACGATCGCACCCGCAGCCACAACGGCACCCTTACCAACATGCACGCCTTCAAGTACGGCCGCATTGGCACCGATCAGCACGTCGTCATCGATTTGAACTGGTTTAGCCGAAGGTGGCTCTACCACGCCAGCTAACACAGTACCAGCGCCAATATGACAGTTCTTACCAACAATTGCGCGACCACCAAGAATGGCACCCATGTCAATCATCGAGCCTTCACCGATTTCGGCACCAATGTTGATCACCGCACCCATCATGATAACGGCATTATCACCAATCAATACTTGGTCACGAATAATCGCACCGGGTTCGATCCGCGCATTGTATTGCTTCAAATCTGCCATTGGTACGGCTGAATTGCGCGCGTCATTTTCTAATTCATAATCTTCGATATTTGCAGCGTTAGCCTTTAAGAACGGTTCAACATCCGCCCAGTCACCGAATAATACCCCAGCGTTGCCACTGAAGAAAGTTTTGATGCCTGCTGGAACGTTTAATTGGTCTAAAGCACCCTTCACGTATACTTTTACGGGTGTTTTCTTTTTCGCACTGCCAATGTAGTTAATAATTGATTGTGCATCTAATTTTGCCATCGGAGACCCTCCAAAAACTTATTTAGCTTTTTCACTAGTGGAAAAATCCTTCTCAATCATATCATATTGTTTGCCGATTTCATGGGTCAGAAAGTTAAAACTCTTCATGAATTCACGACGAGTGACAATTCCTTGAAAAATTTGCTGTTCATCAACGACTGGAACAAACGGATTATCAATCATCAAGTGTAACGTCTCTTCAACGTCATCCACATCATGAACCGTCTTAACTTGTGTCTCCATTACGTCACAGACACGTTTTTGCAGTAATATTTCAGTATTCAGTTGATCAAAACCTAACATTTGTTCAGTAATCAGTGGCAACGATACTAAACCTTCAAAGTGACCACCATGATCAAGTACTGGAATTTTGGAATACTTGACCTTCGTTAGTACTAAAAACGCGTGATACAAATTATTATCAGTTTGAACGTTGGCAACCACGTCCGCCGGAATCAAATAATGGTCGGCGTTACGTGACAATAAGTCCTCAACTGGTTGAATTAACATACAGCGCCTCCTTCACTAAGCCCATCCCTTTATTTTAACCGCAAAAGCACTTTGCACAGCCCTAAAAATCAGTTTTTTTACCACATTTTAATCAGCAAAATGAAATTTTAGTTCTGGCACCGCTTGTAGTTGCCGATCATAATATTGGACGTCGATACCTGCGGCTGACGTTGTCACGATGGCGTAGGTGCCACCGATACGTGCAAATTCACCACGCGGATAAGTAATACTACCAGGATTAAGCACGACCACGCCGCCTCGTCGTTCAACACCCAGTTGATGCGTGTGACCAAAGAAAGCCAGCTTCGCATTGTGCACCTCAGCATTAGCTAATAGATGGTCCAATCCCATGTTCACACCGACTAAGTGACCGTGCGTCATGTAGACTGTCACCTCATCAATAGTTGGATTCACTTCATTTGGAATCACGGCATCGAAATCCATATTTCCTTGAACCGTGAACATCTCTTGAAAAACCGCGTCATCATGCGGTAATTCAGAATCACCACAGTGAAAAAAGGCGTCGACCTGACCGCGGTACTTATCAAGCAATCGAACTAACACGTCACGATCGCCATGGCTATCACTCACTACTAAACATTTCATGCTTTCGCCCACCATTCATCGAATTTAGTCATCAGTTGTCGCAAGGCTGCACCCCGATGACTGATTTGATTTTTTTGTGCTGGCGTCAATTCCGCCAAGGATTTTTGAAACTTACTTGACCAAAATAACGGATCATAACCAAACCCATTGTCACCACGGGGGGCAATCAGAATACGGCCGGCTAACTCACCGTTAACGACAAGTTTCTCACCACTGGGTTTAAGGGCAACCAGGGTCGTATGAAAAGTCGCGGTCCGCTCCGCTTCAGGAACGCCACCAAGGTTGGCTAACAACTTGGCATTATTCGCAGCATCATCATGATCACCAGCATACCGTGCCGAGAACACTCCCGGATCGCCGTGCAACGCCTTGACCATCAAGCCGGAATCATCCGCAATTGCCGGTAATCCGGTTGCTTCGACCACAACCGTCGCCTTTTTAGTGGCATTTTCTTCAAACGTGATACCGTTCTCCTTAATTTCAGGAATATTTGGAAAATCAGCCAACGTTTTGATAGTAATATCATACGGTGCCAACATCGCGCTAAACTCGCGCGCCTTATTGGCATTGTTAGTCGCAATGATCAATGTTTGTGGTTTAGTCATTCGCTTCACTCCCTAAATCAATATGTTGTGCGTGAAAGTCCGGTTGGCCCAACCAGTTCCGCGCGATTGCTTCGAATTGATCAGCCGCCCCCGTCGTGTAGTACTCATCCGGATAACGCTTAGTAGAACGATCGTTAGCAATATCCAAGTAATCGAGTACCGCCGAGACATCGTTCACCGTTTCGGCACCAGAATCAATCAAGGTCACCCCAGGCCCCATCACATTTTGAATAAGTGGCCGCAATAATGGATAGTGTGTGCAGCCCAAAACAAGCGTATCAACGTCTTGTTTTTTTAGTTGTTTCAACGTTTCCGCAACCACCCGCTTGGCAACCGTTGATTGATACTCATTCGATTCAACCAACGGCACAAACTTTGGGCACGCCTGCGAAACGACCGTCGCAGTAGGATCTTTGGTTAAGATAGCATCTCGATAAGCATTACTACGAATCGTCCCCTCAGTCGCAATCACACCGATTCGATTACGATGAGAAGCTTTTAACGCAGCCCGCGAACCAGGCGCAATCACCCCAATAACGGGAATTGACAACTGCTGCCGCAACGCCGGCAATGCCGCTGCGGTCGCAGTATTACAAGCTATCACGAGCATTTTGATCTGCTTTGCTATTAAGAAATCCGCCATCTGAAAAGAAAAAGTTCGCACTTGTTCAGCTGGTCGCGGACCGTATGGCAAACGTGCCTGATCACCAATAAAATAAACTGTTTCGCGCGGGAGTTGTTTCAAAGCTTGCTTGACGACAGTCAACCCGCCAACCCCCGAATCCATGAAGCCAATTGCATGTTCATTTGCCATTTTAAAATCTCCGTTCACTGAATTCTGAAACTTTATTATGGTCTTTTTTGAAATTGATTTCAAGCCAGACCAATTGCGACGAAATTGTAAAGTTTCCGTTGATAAATTGAAAAAAACCGACACATTAGTGGAAACGGGGTATAATAATGATTATACAGTGGCTAGAGTACCACGATTTTTTGCATGGAAAGGAATTATCATGACGAACGACTTTTATTCTCAATTTGCGGGCAACTCGATCAAAGCTTCCATCCTCAGTGTGGAAATCTTGCGAGATGCCTTAATACCAAAGTTATTGGGTGATGACAGTAGTGGCATCCTTTACTGGGCGGGTAAAGACTTGGCACGCCAGTTTCCTGTCGCTAGTGATGATGATCTTGTTACCTTTTTCGAGCAAACCGGCTGGGGTCACCTTGTCGTGATTACAACGACGGATGATCTAATCACGTATGAATTGACTGGTGAGCCGGTCGCTCGGCGTAGCGCCACGATCAAATCACCAGACTTTATGCTTGAAACTGGCTTTCTAGCTGAGCAGTCAGCGCTCCGCACCAACTGTGTGAGTGAAGCTAAAATTACGTTCCAAAATCGCATGCGACTGCGCATCTCAGTTACGATTGATCACAATCAACCAATCGTCAATCACGATCCCGCAACACCAATCGAAATCGTGCGGCCTCAAGTTGAACTTGATGACGAACAACCTGAAGAAGCACAGTAAAAAGGACGGCCACGTGGTCGCCCTTTTTTGCAACGTTAAATAGTTTTCCTTATATAGTCATTATTAACGGTTGTCCCCGGTCTTAAAAAAGAGCGCAAAAAAACGCGCCGTTCACTTAAGAAGGCGCGTTCGCTAGCGAACCATTAATGAAATAATGGCCCAGCTTATTATAGATATTGAGCTAAAGTTTGTTGGATCTGTTCCTTGGAATGGTAGCCAACTAAGGTATCAACCACTTCGCCATCCTTCTTAACTAATAAGGTTGGAATGCTCATGATACCAAAGTTGCTGGCCGTTTCAGGGTTGGCGTCGACATCCATCTTATTGAACGTCACCTTGTCACCCATCTCGTCAGCTAATTGTTCGACCACTGGTGACTGCATCCGGCAAGGACCACACCATGTCGCCCAGAAGTCAGTTAACGTTACTCCTGAAGCCGTATCCGTTGTAAAAGTTTTATCAGTAGTTGCTGCGACCATTATAATCGGCCTCCTTTAAGCTTTATCTGTTACTAATAGTAAGTATACCAGTAACCGGGTGGAACACAAACAATTTGCCTGCAATCAAAGCGCCGATATCGTGCACAGCCATGAATTCGCGTCATCACTGATCTGCACCTGGCACTCGTCACTGGTTATTTGAACTGCACCTCAGTCGCACCATTGCCGCCATGATTTGGCGCAGCAAAGTGAAACGACTTGACTTGCCGATTAGACTTGAGATAGTTGGTAATGCCTTCTCGTAGAGCACCAGTTCCCTTCCCGTGTACGATTGTGACGGAAGGATACCCGGCCAACAACGCAGCATCAATATAGCGATCAACTTGAGTCATCGCGTCTTCATAACGCACACCCCGCAGGTCCAAGTTCGGCGAAACGTGACTCGCGTGGGCACTCTGAACAGTAGCACGCGCGCGTTTTGGCTCTTCTGGCTTAACGCGTTCCAAGTCAACGTCACTAATCTTCATCTTCAAGATGCCGAGTTGGACTTCCCACTCGTGTTTACCCATCTGACGCATCAACACACCACGTTGACCATACGATTTGACCAGCACGTCATCACCTTCATGAAAATCATGTTGGGCTTTGGCACGCCGTAATACACGGTTTTTCTTGAGCTTAGGCTGTTGCTCCAATGCATTCAACGCGCCCTTCGCATCAATCAACTCGTTTTCTTTGACAGTCGCCGTACCACTCGCTAATTGTTTCTTACGCAAATCACTAATGATAGCATCGGCCTTAGTCTTACTTTGCTCAACAATGGTGTTCGCCTGCACTTTGGCATCTTCGATCAACTGATCTTTACGCTGTTGATACGCATTGAATTCGCTCTTCAACTGCCGGTGCAATTTTTCAGAATCTGCCACTTGGGTTTTCAGATGCAGTTGTTCATCTTCAACCTGTTTGCGCTTCGTCACCAAATCCGCAATCATTGCGTTGAGGTCTTGACTATCCGTATCCGTCAACGACCGAGCTTGATCAACAATCGCTTGCGGGATGCCCAACCGCTGTGCGATATCGAGCGCATTACTTCGACCAGGAATCCCGACCAATAGCCGGTATGTCGGCTTGAGTGTTTCTTCGTCAAACTCCATACTAGCATTGATCGTATCAGGTCGGTTAAACCCATACGCCTTAAGTTCTGGGTAGTGAGTCGTCGCAACGACTTGGGTTCCCTTGGCCCCAATGGCATCCAGAATTGCGATTGCCAGTGCCGCACCTTCTTGCGGATCAGTCCCGGCACCCAATTCATCAACGAGTACTAAACTGTGAGCGTCGATCTGCGCTAAGAAACTTTCAATATTTTCCATATGGGATGAGAACGTACTTAAATTCTGTTCGATCGACTGTTCATCACCAATATCCGCAAAGATCTCATTATAAACGCCAACGCGACTTCCGGCTTCAACAGGAATAAATAATCCTGACTGGGCCATCAATTGTAGTAATCCCAGCGTCTTCAACGTAATCGTCTTCCCACCAGTGTTAGGCCCCGTAATGACCATCGCCTGATAATCAGTACCTAAACTAATATCATTGGCAACGACTTTGCGAGGATCAATCAGGGGGTGGCGTGCTTGCCGTAGATAGACTTCATTTTTGGGTGAAACGGCCGGTTCAGTCGCCTTCATATCATGCGCATAACGCGCCTTGGCATTGATAAAGTCGAAATGTCCAAGAATCGCCGCATTATTAATGATTTCGTCCTGGTAAGGCGCAATCAAGTTGGAGAGTGCCTCCAAGATACGCTGTTCTTCTTGCTTTTCCGCAACTTGATTTTGCCGTAACCGGTCATTCATCGCCATGACAGCCTGGGGTTCGATAAAGAGCGTCTGCCCACTCGCTGATTGATCATGCACGATGCCACCAAACCGACTACGATTCTCGGCCTTGACCGGGATAACGTAACGGTCGTTTCTAATCGTGATGATTGGGTCGCTTAAATACTTGGCATCATGGCCACGGGTATAATGACCCATTTGGTTACGAATCTCCGTTTCAGTACGACGGATATTGCTCCGAATCCGGCTCAGTTCTGGTGACGCCTCATCCGTGATATGACCGTCACCTTCAATGGCAGTAGCGAGGCGCTTCGTCACATCTGGTAAAGTAACTAATTCTGCAACTTCATCAAACAGGTGTCGAATATCATTCTCAGGGGCATCTTCTAGCAACTCGGCAAAAAAGCGCGTGATTGCGCGCGTTGTCCGTAACACCCGCCCAACTTGCCCGAGTTCACTCCCATTCAGGGTCGCACCGATAGCTAACCGTTTCATATGCGGTTTTATATCCGCTAAACGAGCGACCGGAATGCCACCCTTTAAACGATACACTTCTGCCCCATCGTTGGTTTCATCTAAGGCCCGTTGAATATCCGCAACGCTGGTCATTGGGTGTAGTTCATTGAGTGCTTGTTGGCCCGTTGCCGAGACTAAGTATGGTGCTAATTGTTGTTTTACTTGTTGGTACTCTAACGTATTCAATACTTTGGAATTCACTGATATCCCTCCGAAGTTCCAATGAATTACGAAAAGCCGCAAAAAAACGGACAATGCAATTACTTGTCGGCATCATCCGTTTGCATTTTCAATAATTCAGCTTGTTTGTCAACCTGATCTGAAATCGCATTGAATGCGAGCAACGTCGCAATCTCCGTATCAGACAAATCGGGGGCTAATTTTTTTAATTGTGCCACTTGCTCATTCATCATCCGCGTCACCGTTTGCATGTGACGGTCAGATGCCGTGCCAATGATCGTGTAAGTACGACCATCAATTTCCGCTTTAAAGCGGCGCTTGTTAGCAGTCATCAACATCCCGCTTCCTTTCAATAACAATTAATATTCTAGCATGGTTATCACAATTATGCGACAGTTAGAACCGTCTCATAATTTCTAAAAAAGCCCGCGGACATGCGCCCACGAGCTTAATCTACTTTCGACTATTGCATGCCACCGTCATCGGCTAAGAAGGTATTCAAAACTTGCTCAACCATATCCCATTCGTCGTCCGACTCGATCAGTTGTAATTCGCCATTGTCGCCATCTTCAGGATTAAAGATGTAGGCTTGAATATCAACTTCATCATCGGCCGCAGCATCAGCTGGATATAATAAAATATAGGAGTGACCGAAATCTTCTGAATCAAACGTGAACAAAATATTAAATAAGGTTTCGTTACCTTCGTCATCAACTAATGTGATCACATCATTGTCTTTACGATCTTGGTTTTGGCTCATGTTAGTTCCTCGCTATTCTTGTGTGAGTTTGCCGTGGCGATCCAAGTAGTTTTGCAAGATTAAACTTGCAGCTAGCTTGTCGATCACCTTTTTGCGTTTCTTACGTGAGGTGTTAGCTTCTTCAACCAACATCCGTTCAGCTTCAACGGTCGTCAGACGTTCATCTTCAAAGTCTACCGGCAAATGAAACCGGGCTGTCAGTAACTCGCCGTAATGTTGCGCCGCCTCAGCCCGTGGTCCCAAGGTATTATTCATATTCTTTGGTAGCCCTAGGACAAAGCCCCCAGCATCCAATTCTTCAACGAGTTCAGCAACCCGGTCGATTCCGAATTCCTCAGCATCCTCATTGATTCGAATAATTTCAACGCCCTGCGCCGTCCATCCAAAAGCATCACTAATGGCAACGCCAACAGTTCTGGAACCTACATCTAACCCCATCAACTTCATGCATCAACATCCTTATCTGCCTTTAAGTAAGACTTGACAAGTTCCTCGATAATCTCATCGCGCTGATGCTTCCGAATTAAGTTCCGAGCATCCTTTAAGCGCGGGATATACGCCGGATCACCGGATAGTAAGTAACCCACGATTTGATTAATCGGATTGTAGCCCTTTTCTTGTAACGCTTCATAAACTGTCGTTAACGTGTCGTGGACATCCTTAACGCTGTCATTATCGAAGTCAAAGTACATTGTTTTGTCTAATGAACTCATATCAAGCACCTCCCGCTAGTTTCCGCTTCTAATCTATTTTACTAAATGCCCATATGAAGTACAATCAATCCACTTTGATGTAACACATTCGTAATAATAACCCGGAGAATGCAGACGTTTTCTGCAAATCCATCCCGATTTACACTGTTTTTTCATATACTGACATACCCCTGTTTCGAATGTTCGAATAGTTGAAATTCAAAACAGGCACACCCTTTGTAACCCAATCTTCTACGAGTTAAGCCGGTCACAAGGTGCCATAACATTAAAAAATCAGTACCGTTAGAACGGTCTCGTCCTAACAGCACTGATTTAATTGTTATTTTGATAGCTTTAACATAGCTAACCAACATAAAAAACAGGATGTGCAACCAAAGCAATCAGTCTTATTGTTCGGCAAGCCACTCATGCGCAGCTTTCAGCGCCGCTGGTAGTCCAGCAGGCTTCTTCCCGCCAGCTTGGGCTAAGGTTGGGCGGCCACCGCCGCCACCACCAACTTTTGGTGCAATGGCTTTGATCAAGTCACCAGCTTTGATACCTGCCTTGACCTTGTCATCACTAACAGCAACTAATAAGTTGACCTTTTCGCCAATGACTGTTCCAAGTACCAGTACGTCAGAATACTGCTTGGTCTTCCAAGTATCGGCCAATTGACGGAGTTGATCCATGCCAGAGACTTCAATTTGTTGGGCGATCAACGTCGTACCGTTCACATCGTCAACTTGATCAAAGACTGCCCCAGCCTGCTGTTTGGCTAAGCGACTTTCGAGGCTGGCCCGGTTCTGTTGTTCCGCTTTGAGATCGGCTTGTAACTGACTAACCTTGGCTGGCGTATCAGCTAACTTCGGTGCCTTGACTTGAGCAGCAACTTGCTTCAAGGTTTGTTCTTCGCCGGCAAGCAGTTCGAAAGCTTCCTTCGAAGTAACGGCTTCAATCCGCCGCGTTCCAGCGCCAATCCCTGTTTCGGAAACAATCTTAAATAGCCCCAATTCACTACTGTTCTTAACGTGGGTCCCACCATCGAATTCGATAGAATAATCACCAATTGAAACAACCCGCACAATTTTGCCATACTTTTCAGTGAAAACCGCAATTGCGCCCATCTTGTGACCAGTTTCTTGGTCCGTTTGAATAGCACTGACTGGTAACGCTGCCCAGATCTTATCATTGACGATTTGTTCAACTTTAGCTAACTCTTCGTCAGTCACTTGACCAAAGTGAGTAAAGTCAAACCGTAAATAATCAGGTTCTACAAGTGAACCAGCTTGTTTCGTATGTTCACCGAGAACGTCACGAAGCGCCTGGTCTAACAAGTGGGTGGCGGTATGATTCTTTTCGACTTTGTTGTGGAATGCCAAGTCAACGTTCAGCGTATAAGTCGCGTCTTTTCGCATTGGTTTCAACACTTCAACGGTGTGTAAATGCTGCTTGTTGGGTGCATTTTGTACGTCAGTCACTTTAGCCACCATTTCACCGGCATCATCTAAGATCACACCACGGTCGGCAACCTGACCACCCATTTCAGCATAAAACGGTGTCTTGCTGAAAATCATCTCAGCTTGACCACTGTCGACGTGATCAACCAGGGTCTCGTCAACAATAATGTCGTTCAAAGTCCCCTGCACATTCGTTAATTCGTCATATCCCACGTATTCACTTGGCGTTTTGATGTCGATCAAGAGACTCCGTTGGACGCCCATGGACTTGGCACTGCTACGTGCATTGCGTGCGCGGTCACGTTGAGCCTTCATTTCAACTTCAAAACCAGCTTCGTCGACATCTAAATCTTCGTCGCCAGCGTATTCCTTAGTTAGTTCGAACGGGAAGCCATAAGTGTCATATAACTTAAATGCATCCTTACCAGCTAGTGTATCGTGACCAGCCTGCTTGGTTTCCGCGATCAAGTTATTTAACAGATTCAACCCATCATTCAAGGTCTCATTGAAGCGACTTTCTTCTGAAGCCACGATCTTTTCGATATACGCACTATTTTTGAGCACGTCGGGATAGTGTGAAGCCATGATCTTGCCAACAATCGGTACTAATTGGTCCAAGAAAGCTTCTTTCAAACCTAATTTTTGACCATGTAGGATTGCCCGCCGAATCAACCGCCGAATGACATAGCCACGACCTTCGTTGGAAGGTAAGGCCCCGTCACTAATAGCAAACGTAATGGCCCGAGCGTGATCGGCAATCACTTTGAAGGACACATCGTCCTGGGCGTTATCACCGTAGTGCTTGCCATCACTTAATTCTTCCGTCTTATGAATAATTGGGAGGAATAGGTCAGTTTCAAAATTGGTTTTCGCATTTTGAAAGACCGAAACGACCCGTTCTAGCCCCATCCCCGTATCAATATTCTTACGCGGGAGTGGTTCGTAAGTACCTTCAGGAGTGTGGTTAAATTGCGAAAAGACAATGTTCCAAACTTCCAAGTAACGTTCATTTTCGCCACCAGGATAGTTTTCCGGGTCATCATCAGCTAAATTATTGAAAGCTTCGCCACGATCATAAAAAATTTCTGAATCGGGGCCAGATGGGCCTTGACCAATGTCCCAGAAGTTATCTTCGACTTTAATGATGTGGTCTGGTTTCACGCCAGTTGCTTCCCAGAATTTCACGGCATCCGTGTCCTTGGGATAAACAGTCATGTATAACTTGTCAGGATCCCAGCCAAACCATTTTGGTGAGGTCAAGAGTTCCCAGGCCCAACTGATTGCTTCTTTTTTGAAGTAGTCACCAACTGAGAAATTACCAAGCATTTCAAACAACGTGTGGTGCCGCGCCGTCCGCCCAACATTCTCAATATCATTCGTCCGAATACTCTTCTGTGAACTCGTCATGCGGGGGTTATCCGGCACAACGGAGCCATCAAAGTACTTCTTCATCGTTGCAACACCGGAGTTGATCCATAATAACGTTGGGTCATCCACGGGAACTAGTGATGCACTAGGGACAATCGTATGACCTTTTTCATGAAAAAAGTCCAAGTACATTTGCCGAATTTCACTACTACTTAATTTTTTCATTTAATTCTGGCATCCTCTCTATCATTCTTAATTTAAGGCAAAAAAACACCGTTGCTAGCAAAGACGCTGTTAACGCGGTACCACTCTGCTTGCAACGATGTGTTCGTTTACCTCTTAAGCTCATTAACGCTGAGACACGGACTAGTTTGCTAGTCATTACTTCTAGGTAGCATCTACCCCACACCGCACTTTTTCCAGCAACCAAAGTGTTTCTTGACCGATATGTGAGATAGATATGTCCTTACTTTGCAAAGTATAGAAAACTTGCGGCGACTTGTCAATACACCACTCAGTTATTTTGCATTAATCTATCCGGATGCACGTCAATTAAGACTTACGATCCTTGCGTTCCTTGCGGGCAGCCGCTCGTTGTTCGATGCGGCGGTCCATCCGCGCCTTATCGCTGATCTTTTTACGAATGCGGCGTTTGTAACCCGGCTTGATCTTTTTCTTGGACTTTTTGACGTAACCAATCAAGGTTGGGTCCAGTTTTTCCTGTTTTGGCCCCCGTTTAGCCCGACGATTACGGTCATATGAATCCACAATCTCACCATCACGAATCGCCTTCGGTTTGAACTTGATCCCCATTGCTTCAACTGCACTGACCTTGGCTTCTTCGCCTGGGCTATATAACGTAATCGCAGTCCCCGCCATTCCATTCCGGCCGGTCCGGCCAACACGGTGAATGAAGAATTCTAAGTCATTCGGAATATCATCATTGATGACGTGTGAAACACCTTCAATATCAATCCCACGGGCAGCTAGATCAGTGGCAACAACAAATTGATACTTCAATTGTTGGACGTCGCGCATAACCCGCTTTCGTTCACGTGGTTGGATATCTCCATGGATCATTGCGACCGTTAAACCTTGTTGGCGCAAATAATGGGTCAACTCTTGAACTCGTTCCTTCGTGTTAGCAAAAATCAACACGAGATACGGTTCACCAATCGTCAGCAAGCGATAAATAATACTGTTTTTATCGTGACTCTTGGTGGAAATCAGCCAGTTATCAATAGTCGGACTAATCACAGATTCTACTGGAATTTCTTCCATAACTGGATTGTTCATGTACTTGCGCAAAAATGGCGTTAATTTTTGTGGCATCGTGGCTGAGAACACCAACATTTGTAAATCAGCAGGCATTCGGCCAGCAATCTGGTCAACCACGTTCAAAAAGCCCAAGTCTAGCGTCATATCGGCTTCATCAACTACTAGCTGAGTCGCACGATGCACATCGAGTGCCTGGGAGCGCATTAAGTCCAGAATCCGTCCTGGGGTCCCAATAATCAACTGTGGTTGGTGCCGATTTAGCTTTTCAATCTGTTCCTGCTTATCAGTCCCACCGACATAGAGTCCAATGTGAATGGCTTTCGGGCTGTGTTGGATCAACTGTTTAGCAGCAGTCTGAATCTGATAAGCTAATTCACGGCTGGGCGTTGTGATAACTGCCTGCACGTAACGTTCATCAGCATTCAGTTGATTGATCATTGGCAGTAAAAACGTATGCGTCTTACCACTCCCAGTTGCTGACTGACCGATGACGCTGCGGCCAGCAGCAATCACTGGAATCAACTTTTCCTGTACCGCAGTCGGTTTGCGGAAATTGATGTCAGTCAGTGCCTGCATCAAGAACGGCTGCAATTTAAAATCTTCAAAACTTGCGGTCATATTTAAACCTCTTTCTCATAATGGCTAGCGACTTGGTCGAGTTCTCGCACTACCGTTTCAATTTCTTGTTGGTCTTTAGCCTTGGCACCGCTCGCTAATGCGTGGCCCCCACCATCATGGTTCTTGGCCACACCGTTGATTGACGGTCCCTTTGAACGTAACCGAATACGGAAGTCACCTTCCTTTTGTTGAACAAAAATCGCCCAGCACTTAACCGTATCAATACGCCCAGGTAATGGGACAACCCCAGCAGTACTAGCATCACCGATTGCAAATGAATCGAGAATCGCATTCGTTAAAATAACGTAAGCTGCACCCGAATCCAACTGTGTCAGATGTTCATAAACGTAGGCCGACAACCGTGCGACTGGTAACGTGATGGTATCTTCAATACGATTAACAGCTTCAGCATCCGCACCGGCTTCCATTAAGGCCGCTGCTGCTCGCATGGTACTAGGCTTGGTCGCAGAGTATAGAAAGCGACCGGTGTCCCCAACGATGCCGGCATACAACAACCGAGCGGCGTTAGCCGTTAGCGTTAACTCCGCCGCAAGGGGTGCGTACCAATTATAAATCATCTCACTCGTACTGGAAGCATCAACGTCGACCCACTGTGGGTCACCGAAAGCGTCATCGTTTGGGTGATGATCGATTTTAACAATTGTCTTACCTTGATTCCAAAGTTCACCATCAATTCGGGGCTGATTAGCGGTATCAAGAATTAATACTAGTGCGTCTTGATAGTCCGCTTCGGTAACCTCATCCATTTGTCCTAACCAGTCAAAACCATGGTACTGTTTTCCAGGTGTCAATACCCGCTTCGCAGGAAAGCTAGCTTTAATGATAGCTGCTAACCCTAACTGGCTTCCGATGGCGTCTGGGTCAGGTCGCTGATGACGATGAATGATGATTGTTTTTGCTTGTTTAATTAAGTCAAAAATTGCTGTTTGGACGGTCATAAATGAACCTTCTTACTCTCATAATTTACTGGTGGCGATTAAACTGTCACAGTACTCCAGTATACCGAAGAATCCGCGTCGCGCCAAATAAATTAATTATCATTTGGATAAAGTGGTAACGTTAAGTTCTCAAACGCCAGTGGTGCCAAGCCAGTTAGCGTGATCCCTAACAGGCGGATGCCAGAGTTAAAATGATCATCGACCACCTCTTCAAAAATCTCTTCGGCGTACTGCTCAAACAAGGCCGCGTCATTAGGTATGAATTCACCGAACGTTCGCCGCTTGGTAATTGTGACAAAGTCACCGTAACGCAACTTGAGAACGAGTGTTTTACCGTGGCGCTGATGCGATTGCATGCTAGCTGCTACCAACTTAGCGATGGCCTTCAAGTGCGTATTAACTTCCGTCGTCGATTGGAGAAACGGTCCAAACGTCCGCTCTTTGCCGATTGATTTCCGTTCACGTAAATACTCGACTGGCCGATCATCACTGCCGCGCACTCGCCGGTATAAAATATAGCCCAACTTGCCAAATTGTTTGATTAGGTCTAATTCAGACTGTGCGTATAAATCCTGTCCAGTCTTGATTCCTAAATCGTGCATTTTAGGTACCGTCTTTTTACCGACACCCCGAAATTTCTCGATGGGTTCACGTAATAAAAATGGTTCTGCATCCTGTGGTAATACGATCGTCACACCCGCTGGTTTTCGATAATCTGATGCTAGTTTGGCAATGAATTTGTTGTAGGAGATTCCCGTTGAACAAGTTAAATGTGTTTGATGCCAAATTTCTTGTTGTAATCGGTGCGCCAGTTCGACCGCACTATGGATGTGTTTCTTATTCGTAGTCACATCCAAGTAAGCCTCATCAAAGGCAATTGGCTCAATCATCTCTGTATACTCATGGAAAATACGATGAATCTGCGCCGAAACTTCGCGGTACAACGGAAAGTTGGGCGTCTTAAATACTGCTGTTGGGCAGAGTTCTAATGCTTTAGCAGCTGGCATCGCCGAGTGAACACCAAATTGGCGGGCAACATAGTTAGCCGTCGTCACAACGCCTCGCCCACCTGTCTGCCGAGGATCATGCGCGATCACTAACGGCTGCGTCTTGTAGGCTGGATGCTCCCGCTCTTCGATCGACGCATAAAACGCGTCCATGTCCACATGAATAATTTTCCGACTCGTATCCACCCGAATAGGCGCTTCAACAATTGACTGTGCCATCCGCCGCCCCTCCAATCCTTAGTACTTTCATTATACACGAACATACGTTCAAAAGCGCGTTTCAAGACCAAAAAATAAGCAAAAAAAATAAGCGGTCATCAGTAATGATCGACCACTTATGGTGTAAACCTATTTTGCTTCAGAATCAGCATTATCGTCGGCGGCTGAGCTTGCCGATTCAACTTCAGAAGCAGCAGCTGATTCAGCCGCTGCCCCAGATTCTGGTGCAACTGTCTTAGCTTGTGCATCTTCGGCTGGAGAAATCTTAGCAACAGCGTTCAAATCAAAAACCAAGTAGATGCCATCACAGTCTAAAGTAACTGTTTTTTCGGTTTCGTTAACTTCATCAACGACCCCGTGCAAGCGACCAATTGTCGTAACCTTGTCACCACGTTTGATTTTGCTTAACATTTGTTGATGTTGTTGTTGTTGTTTCCGTTGTGGACGGATCATGAAGAAGTATAAGAATGCGAACATGACCACGATAAACAGAATTGATGCCATTTGACCCATTTAATATCGCTCCTACTCTAATTAAAAGTTTGACTATCTTTAACTTTAACAAATTACAGTCTGAAATACCAGTAGCACTAAAAGTTTTTCGGGTTTTTATCGTTAAAACCGTACATTTCAAAGAAGTTCTGGCGAAACTCCAGTAAATTATCATCCATAATGGCTTGACGAACTTGCTTCATTAAGTGTAACAAGAAATATAAGTTATGATAACTCGTCAAACGCAAACCAAACGTCTCGTCCGCCTTAATCAAATGACGAATATAAGCACGCGTGAAATTACGACAGGTATAACAATCACAATTATCATCTAACGGGGTGAAATCGTGAGCGTAGGCCGCATTTTTGACAACTAAACGCCCATGGGACGTCATGCAAGTGCCATTACGGGCAATCCGAGTCGGTAAGACACAGTCAAACATATCGACCCCACGAATTGCACCGTCGATCAAGGCATCCGCAGAGCCAACTCCCATCAAGTAACGGGGTTTATTTTCTGGCAATAGTGGCGTCGTGAAGTCTAAAACATGATTCATCTCAGCCTTCGATTCACCCACTGATAAGCCCCCAATCGAGTAGCCTGGAAAGTCCAAGCTAACAAGATCTTTGGCACTCTGTTCACGCAAGTCTTTAAAGCCCGCACCTTGAACAATCCCAAATAAGCCTTGGTAATCAGGGTGTTGATGAACCTTCAACCCCCGCTCTGCCCAGCGACTTGTCCGGGCAACTGACTTGCTAACATAGTCGTAACTTTCAAAGAATGGTGGGCATTCATCCAAACTCATCATGATATCTGGGCCAAGATCATTTTCGATTTGAATAGCCTTTTCAGGAGATAAGAACATCTTTGAGCCATTCAGATGATTCTTAAAGTGGACCCCTTCTTCCGTAATATCACGGTTTTTAGCCAGGGAAAAGACTTGAAACCCACCTGAATCCGTCAAGATTCCCTTTTTCCAATTCATAAACTGATGTAACCCGCCAGCTTCTTTCACGATTTGCTCGCCTGGCCGTAACCACAGATGGTACGTATTCGATAAGATAACACCCGCACCCATCGCGTCTAATTCTTCGGGTGCCAGTGACTTAACACTGGCTTGCGTCCCAACGGGCATAAACATCGGTGTTGGAAAGGTCCCGTGTGGCGTAATCAATTCGCCAAGGCGGGCTCCTGTGTGTTTTTCTTTCTTAATTAATCGGTATTTAATTGCCGGTTCCATATCTGTTCCTCCGTATTAAAATGTTGCTAAACTCAAATAATGATAGCACGAAATCCAGCCGTGAACCAGTCGCGGCAATTGGCGTGGGCACCCACGTGGCTTTAGTCAGTCTGTTAACAAAGCGTTCAAACGTCAAATAGTCGCCTCAAGAATGCATTTTAACTTCTTGAAGCGACTATTGACAATCTTTATTATCTCCAGAGCTAAAACGTCAGCTTGAAATTAGCGATACGCCTCGTATAATACGGCATTTTAATATTCAACCGTCATCCGTTTCAAAATAAGCGATCTCGTTTAAAGCCAGTTATACTAGTGAATAAACATCGCATCGCCAAAACTGAAGAAGCGATACTTTTCATCAATCGCATGTTGATAAGCCTTCAAAATCATATCACGGCCCGTAAAGGCAGCCACTAACATGACCAAGGTCGACTTCGGTAAATGAAAGTTCGTGATGAACGCATCAACGACTTTCCATTGATAACCAGGTTTGATAAAGATATCCGTCCAACCCGAATCCGGCTTGATTTCACCATCAAACTTACTACCAATGGTCTCTAACGTCCGGATTGACGTTGTCCCGGTTGCAATGATGCGCCCACCATTTTGCCGTACTTCATTCAACGTCTTAGCAGCATCTTCGTCCAATCGATAAAATTCACTGTGCATCTTATGATCATCGATATTATCTTCTTCAACTGGCCGGAACGTCCCTAGTCCGACATGCAGCGTCAAGTAAACCAACTTAATACCCTTGTCTTGAACTTTTTGTAAGAGTTCCTTCGTCCAGTGTAAACCAGCTGTTGGCGCAGCTGCCGAGCCATTTTCCTTGGCATAAACAGTCTGATAACGGTCTGGATCATCGAGTTTTTCTTTAATATATGGTGGCAATGGCGTTTCACCCAGGCTCTCCAAAATTTCCATGAAGATCCCATCGTAATGGAACTCGATCATTCGAATGCCATCTTCCTTTTCAGCCGTTACGGTCGCCGTCAACTTACCATCGCCAAATGAAATCACGGTACCGACCTTGGCACGCTTGGCAGGTTTCATGAGTGTCTCCCATTCATCACCTTCCGTATTATGCAATAATAGGACTTCAGCGTGACCACCAGTTTCAGGTTTAACACCATACAAACGAGCTGGCATAACGCGGGAATTATTCATAACGACCGCATCGCCTGGATTGAGTTGATCAATAATATCGTAGAAATGCTTATCTTGCATTTCGCCCGTTTGGCGATCCAATTCCAACAACCGTGAACTATCCCGTTTTTTGATTGGTGTCTGGGCAATCAGTTCATGTGGTAAATCATAATCAAAATCTTCAAGTGTTAAACTCATGTTGTGACCTCTTATCTTTATTTATTTTCTGGGTATGGGAATCCCAAATGCTGATAACCTTTAATTGTAACAACGCGTCCACGTTGTGTTCGCTTCAAGAACCCAATCTGGAGTAAGTACGGTTCGACCACTTCCGCGATTGTATCCGTTTCTTCACCAATATTGGCCGCAATCGTAGCAAGCCCGACCGGACCCCCGTCATAATACTCTAGCATCGTTCGTAAGAGCTTATTGTCAGTCTCATCCAAGCCGGCATCATCTACGCGTAAATATGTCAGTGATCGCGCCACGATGGCCTCATCAATGGCATCTTGATCCGCCACTTCTGCAAAATCACGAATTCGCTTGAACAAGCGATTAGCAATGCGGGGCGTTCCCCGTGAGCGACGCGCAATTTCGTGGGCACCCGATGGTTTGATACTCGTTTGAAAAATATCTGCAGTCCGCTTAACGATATCTTCCAAATCAGCAACTTCATAGTACGCCATATGTTCGACGATTCCAAATCGGTCACGTAACGGAGCTGACAGCATACCAGCTCGGGTGGTCGCGCCAATCAGCGTAAACGGCGGCAGTGGAAAGTGTACGGGATGGGCGGTTGGCCCCTGTCCGACCACGATATCGACAAAAAAATCTTCCATGGCCGAATACAACATTTCTTCAACGATTTTCGGTAACCGGTGAATTTCGTCAATAAATAAGATATCACCCGGCTCCAGTTCATTCAAGAGCGCAACCAAATCACCTGGCTTTTCGATTGCAGGGCCACTGGTCGTGCGGATATTGACCTGCATCTCGTTGGCGATTACCATCGCTAGCGTGGTCTTCCCTAATCCCGGTGGACCATACAGCAAAACGTGATCCAAGGATTCCTCACGCTTGCGGGCCGCTTCAATATACACTCCTAATTCGTGCTTGACCCGGGCCTGACCAATATACTGGGCTAACGTTTGCGGACGGAGCGATTTTTCTAATGACGCCTCTTCGTCATCGGCTTTGTCACCGGATAATAACTTGTCATCGTCCATTTAGTTACCCCTCCCATCTACTTCTTCATCAATAGTCGTAGTCCTTCACTCAACAAGGTGTTCGTATCGGCCCCTTGTGTCTGACTAAACGTCTCCAACTTCTTAGTGACCTTCTTGACATCCGCTTTCGAATAGCCAAGAGCTTCCAGAGCCGCCAACGCGTCCGCTAACGCGCCATCAACAGCAGGAGCATCCACATCGAGCGCAGTTTGACCAGTCACATCAACGTTTAGATCGTTTAATTTACCTTTCAAGTCCAGCACGATTTGCTGAGCTGTCTTCTTGCCCACGCCAGGAAAACTCGTCAGATAAGTCGCATTCTCTTGATTGATGGCTTGGATCAGACCTGCATGGTCGTTGTTGGCCAAAATCGCGAGGGCCGACTTCGGACCAATTCCCGAAACCCCGAGCAACTTTTCGAACAACGCCTTCTCGTCAGCATCAAAAAAGCCAAATAGGCTCATACCATTTTCGCTGACGGCTTGATGGATATACATCTTAACTGCTGTTGGGCCCACCTGGTAACGGTATGGATTAGCCGTTAGCACTTTATAACCAATGCCGCTGACCTCAATCACCACATAACCGGGGGTTACATCGGTCACTTGACCGAGAAAATATTCGTACACCGAAAAAACTCCTTTAAATAAAACGTATGTTTGCTTGCTAAATTGTACCACATTTTCACAGTGGCTTAACACTGGTGCACCGATAAAAACCAAATTTTAATGTTAAATCAATTTCACCTCGATTGACGGATTTCGTTGCAAGAAATGCTTGCCGCCACGTTAACGTCATGCTATGCTCAAAGTCCTAGGGAGGTCTCGCTATGCAACTCAAACCGTTTAAAGCGGTGTTACCAACCACAACTGGTCAAACTAAAATTCAAACAGCTGCGACCAATTGGGACAGCCAGGATACAATGACGACAACCGAAGCCAGCTATTACTGGTACGAACTCACACTCAACGGTGTTCACCAGTGGCGCTTAATTGGCAGCTGGCCGGTGGATCAAACCGTGACGACCATGGTTCCCGGCACGATCAACACAGTCCTTTACCCACAGCAGCCCGTTATCGAGATGTTGATTGACGACTGGGTCGGTCATTTTGCCCCGGTCGTCGAGGTGACGGATACCGCGCACGTCACACATCGACTCTGGCAGATTACTGAGTCTGAGGTCAATACCGACATCACAACGGCCATGGCACCCGTTATCCCGCAGAAAACGTGGTTGACAACGGTCAGCACGCCACTCGTCATGTTAGTCTCAACCAGTGAATGGCAAAAATTAGTCACTGCACCGGTCATTCCCGAACAATTAATTGCGTTAGCGACATCTCATAATTAACCAGTCGTGGCTGTTAATTGTGAATTTCGCTATGGCATACATTCGTTTGTGTTCCATCTAACGTTAAATAGGCTTCTTAGGAATCAAAGTTAATTCCTAAGAAGCCTATTTTAATACCGATTTACTCAATTAAGATTGTCTGACACGTTTGTGAAGCCCCCACCAGCAGGCAATCAGTATGCTAATCACACCACCAATAATACTCGACCATATGCCGATTTTTAGTCCTGGTGTGTGATACGTCAACCGAATCTGGTGCCGGCCGGCTGTCAACTTGGCCCCCACAAACCCTTTGTTGACGACTTGGGTCCTAACGGTTTGACCGTCAACTCGTAGCTGCCAACCAGTCGAATACGGAATTGACGTTGTTAACACGGTTGCTGTCTTAGTCAGCGTGGTTCCCGTAATCTGGTTGTTCGTCACTTGTTGATGCTTCAACCCACTCGTCTGTAGTTGCCGCGTCCGTTGACGATAAGTCTTCCCAAGCGGTACAGCGATCAGTTTAGCGGACTTAAAATGCAAACTACGAATGCTCGTAAAGTTCAACGTAATCAGCTTACGCGCGTACTTGCTATACCCTAAGTTGATTACTGCTGATGTCCGGGGCTCATAATCTGACATATTCGTGGTACCCAACTGACTAAAGCTCGTCAAGTTATCCGTTGTCTGAGCAGTTAAAGAATACCCACTAGCGCTCAAATTGCCCTTCAGACCATCGCGAACATCATCTAGATAATCGACTTTGGTATACGGACGGGCCGTGAACACGTTGGTATTTTGACTCGTTGTCAAGGCGTGCTTGATTGAGGAACGCCGATAACTGATGCCATCTAGCACAAGATAGAGTTCCGTATTTCGATACTTCTTAGGGTGTTGAATGGTCAATTGGTACGGTATCTGGTGCCCCTGCACATCACTGACCATGCTCGTTAACTCGTCGGCATTGTTTTCCTGATTTTTCTGGACTAACTTTTGATTAGCTGCAATCAAGTTCAACACGCGGTTTGACGGTGTCGTCAGGCCAGTTGCCGGCGTCAAACTTTCTCGTTGTTCCGGCGTTAATGTGATCGTATCTGCCGGTAACTTAGTCAACGCGTTGTTCGACGCTCCCGTTGCATGTTGATTGCGGTAAATAATCACCTTGTCCAACGTATCCAAAACATTCGTCGTATCCGCTTGAACCGTATAAGCGACGTTTTTTCCGGTAACGGTTGGCTTGACAGTCTTAACACCACTAACCTGCTGCGTAGTGACCGCACCTTGTAACAAGGCTTGCTCGCGGTCAACTGCGTTCAAGCGATTAAATTGGCGTTGACTAATCTGATGCTGCTGTGTATAAACTAACGGCAACGCATTCTTGGATTTTAACAAGATCGTGCCGGTATGATTACTCATGCCATAAATAAACTTGTCCGCAAAAATCTTCGGTTCGCCAGTTTTCATCTTAACAACCTCATATCCGGCTGGTAAGGCTTGTTTCTTCAACTGGTCCTCACGTGCAAATAAATATTTAACACCTAATAAGTTATACATCGTCGTCCGACCGTCCAACGAACCGAGTGGCGAGTTCATCGCATACTCTGAGTTGCCTAAGGCCTGACTAAATGCCCCCACGTAACCATTTTGAACTGAAAAATACGATCCAACCGTGTGAGTTCCTAACACCATCGGCACATCACTCTCAGCCGAACGCATCATATAGTAGTTGGGTGCCAAAGCCGTTCGATAAAATTGGCTAGTCGTGGTTAAACTTTTTTGCGCGCCATCAAAATAATTTTTGACCCATTTCATTGCCGCGCCCTGCCGCAACTGCTCAGTACTATTAGAATTAGTATTGATACTCAACCAGCCCAGTCCGTTATTCGCCAGGTTCAGCGTGACAATTCCCAGTAATAACACATAAAATTGCCGATTGGTCAATTTTAAGGATTGTTTGGCCAGCAGGACCCCAATTAACGCTAACAAGATAAGATATGTCGCAATATCATGTTTGCGGATATTGAGATAGAATCCATTGATCAGCCAAATAATGACAAGCAGACCGCCACTAATACCAGCCAACCATTTTAAATCAGCCGCTGTCAGAGCAGTGACTTGGTCCATAAATGCCATCGTCGCATAAGCAAACACGAGGGTTGCCATCAACAACCATCGATTAGAAGGTGTTGAAAAAACGTTGAATACGGCCGCAAATTGAGGCAACAAAATACCCAACATCATCACGACCAGTACCCAATTAAGCACCCAATAGCGTCTGAAATGACGTAGTGTATAAATAATTGCAATAAAGCTAATGCTACTCAGCCCGAGGGTCACCCAGTATTGGACACTGCCACCATTGGTCAACAGTCGATTGGGTAAATTAACGTAATAATTGATGGGATAACTCGTCAAGCCATTCGCAAAGTTAAAACTCGCACGCGTTGCCGTCAACATCGCGAGCAGCGTGGGCACTAGTAAGATGCCTGCCATCGTGACACCAAGACCAACTGCCACTAGTAACCGCCAAAATAACTGTCCAAACGACCGCATCGTTAAATGGTCACGACGACGTGACCAGAAACGCACCAAAGCATAGACTAAACCGCCCAATGCGAGTAAGTAAGCAAAATAGAAGTTACTCAAAATTACAACGGCGGTAATCAGACTGAGTGGTAACCAATGTCGGCCTCGTAAGACCCGTTCAATCGCCCAACACAGTAGCGGAAACCAAATCATTGGTAACAAGAAAAACGGGTGGTGCATCCCAACATAGAACGTATACGCGGTAAACGTATACGTCAAAGCTCCAATCAATTGACTGATACGTTTGAACTTGAACTGCCGACTGAAACCTAGAAAAGCAAGTCCAACGAAGTACAATCGCAGCAAGATCAACGCTTGGTAGGCCCATTCCAAATGAGCGCGCGAAACAAACGCCACTAAATAATTAAACGGATCACCGACCACGTAGTAGGAAAAAGTCGTCAGTTGATCGGCCCCCAAGCCGAGATTCCATGACCAACTGAATAATTGTTGTGGGTGGTGCTGTAAGATCCGCTGAAATTCCAATAAAATCGGGAAGTGTTGGGCGATGCCATCCACTTCCCAAATCAATGTCCGGCCGGCTAAGAAAAGCCCACTGTAAGTAATCGTCGCAATAACCACAAACATCGCCGTATACCAGACGACTAGTGGTATCTTCCGTACTGTCTTCAAATCAGGTGCCCCTATCTTGTAATTACGTCGACAACGCAATCCCCATATTTTGCCATCTCAAACAATGTTTCTATTTTACCATGAACAATTTCGTCTCGTGATGTTCAGTTTGAATCTTAATAAATTCGTGATTCACAGCTGTCCCATCAACAACTAACGCCAATCCCAGTTATCTAAAGTTTCAATCTTAGTAGTCGCCGGATAACTCCCAAACAACTGTACTAAAGGTTGTAAGCCACTCACAGCATTATCACGTTGTAAGTTGATCGCAGCGATTGCCGCTTGATCATGACGGTTAGGATCGAGCTCAAAAACAGCAACTTGCTCATATAAATTTAGCGTAATCAATTTGGCGTCCCGCGCACTTGGATGCGCATTTAATTCCCACAGCGTCTTGCGCCCGGCCACGAACGTGGGCGTGGCCTCTAGTAAATCTGCCAAAAAACAATATGCCGAATAAACCTGGCGATAATAAAGTTTGGTCATATCCAAAACAATCAACTCCCAATCATGTTGAGTGGTCCAAGCACCCGATACGCGCTCACCACTCATTTTAATCAATGATAGCTAACTATTTAAACCAATTCAATCTGAAATTTTACAACTCAAATTAGTGTCACAAACGCCACTTCCCCAATCTTAAAGTTGTTTTTTAGACCGCAATACTGGCGACAATAAAAGTGAGGCTGTGACATAAGTCTCTAGAAACAAAGCAGGTCTGGAAAAATCTTCGAATTTTTCCAGACCTGCTTTTGATATAATAGAAAACCAAAAAAGAGCACCGGTCGCACCCGATACTCTACGAAATTATCCTCGAAAGGACATTCCTAATATGCAAGATTATTATAACATGAATCAAACCACTTT